>DATLFF010000060.1:0-22695 GCA_035524915.1 Gemmatimonadota bacterium
CGCCGCGGCGCGCCGGCCGCGACGGCGAGCTGAGCGACATCCGGGTCGCCCCGGACGATCTCGTCCAGCAGGATCTCGACGCCCTGATCGGGCGGGATCAGCTCGATCCCCCGCCGGGCGAAGCTCCGGCGCAGCGCCGGATCGACCATGCCCGGCGAATCCCAGGGTCCCCAGTTGATCGACAGGACGCGGCAGCCATCGCGGCCGTTCCAGCTCAGGGCGAGCTTGTCGAGCACCTCGTTCGCCGAGGCGTAATCGGTCTGGCCCGGGTTTCCGAACAGGCTCGACATGCTGGAGAAGAACACCACGAACCGGACCCCGTCCGGACGCTCGCGCAGCAGGGTGAGCGCGCCGCGCACCTTGGTCTCGAAGACCCGCTGGAAGGACTCCCGGGACTTCCGCACCAGGGGACTGTCCTCGATGAGGCCGGCCGCGTGGATCGCCCCGTCGAGCCGGCCGTGGCGCGCGTGGACCGACCGGATCACGTCGGCGAAGCCGGAGTCGCGGACGTCGACGGAGTGGTAGTCCGCCCTCCCGCCGGCGGCGCGGATCCTCTCGAGCGTGCGCGTCACGTCGCGCGCGGCGAGGACGCTGCGCACGATCCGCTCGATCTCGGCGGGACCCCCGGCCCCGGCGTCGATCAGCCGTCGCTTCATCTCCGCCGGCTCGTCGACGCCCGCCACCTCCGGCGGCTCCTCACCGGCCGGCGGAGGTGTGCGGCCGACCATCTCCAGCCGGCATCCGAACCGACGCGCCAGCGCGATGGAGACCCTGGACGCGATCCCGCGGGCGCCGCCGGTGACCAGCACGACCGAGTCCGCGTCCAGGTCCCCGACCGGCTCCGCGGACGCCGGGCGGTACGGCACCAGGTCCCACACGCGCCGGTCGTCGCCCGCCCGGCCGACCTCCACCCGGTCGTCGGTGGCCGTCATCTCCTCGACGATCCACTCCGCGACCCGGGCCGGATCCGCCGTGGGATCCACGTCGATCGTATGCACGCGCCCGCCGGTCCACTCCTTCGCCAGGCACTTCAGGAACGCTCCGACCCCGCCCTCGACTTCGCCGTTCGTCCCGCGCCGATCGTGTCCGAATCCCCCACCCATGCCCGTCACCCCGACGATCGACCCGGTCGGCCCGGACAGGGCTTCGCGCGCGAGGTCGTAGAGCCGGAGCACGGAGGCCGGCCGCGTGGAGGGGGACAGCGCCGAGAGATGGATCAGGCCGTCCACGGACCCCAGCGCCTCGTCCTCTTCCACCACTCGCGCCCGGCCACCCCGCTGCGTCAGAAGCGACACCAGCACCTCGGCCACCCCGCGGCCGTCCCGGGTCACGGCGAACGACCGGCCCTCGATCCCCCCGTCGGTCGCCGGCGGCGGCGTCTCCCGAACCTCCACCCGGTACCGCTCCACCGTCCGCGCGACGGGTGACGCGCCGTTCACCGTGTGGCCCTCCGCACTCGGGGCGGCGGCCGGCGCGACGTAATCCGGGGCCGGGGCCGTATCGGCGGGCGAGGCCTCCTCCGCGCCGTCCGCGGTCCGCGACTCGAGCCACTCGACGATCCCGCGCAGGGTCTTGATGGTGGCCAGCTCCTCCATCGCATCGTCGCGGGCGTCGCCGAGGAGCTCCTCGAGGCCGACTCGCTCGCTCATGGTGCCCAGGATCTCGATCCGCTTGATGGAGTCGATGCTGAGATCCGCCTCGAGATCCAGATCGGGGTCGAGCATCTCGACGGGATAGCCGGTCCGTTCGGCCACGATCGCGAGCAGGGCGGCGGCCAGGTCGACGGGCTCGTCGACCGCCGGGGCGGGCGGCGGCGCGTCGGAGGGCGGCGCCTCCACCGGCGTGGACACTCCAGCCGCTTCTGCCACCCGCACCGGCTCAGTGCCGCGCGCCGCGGCCGGCGCGGGGACCGGAGCTCCCAGGTAGGCGAGCAGCACGGTGCGCTGCGCCTCCACCAGCTGTCCCACGTTCCTCAGGTACTCGAGCACCGCGGCCTCGCGGCCGTCCGCCGCGGCCGGTGCCGCGCGGACCGGGGCGCCGAAGGCGGCGGGGTCGATCACCGGGCCCATCACCGGACGGTAGGCTCCCTCGGGGAGCTCGCCGTGGGCCGGCCGCGCGTAGTGGCCGTCCACGATCCACGCGGTCGGCGCGGGCGTCCGGACGGGCGGGGACTCGAGCTCGAACGGCTCGGTTACCCGCGCCTCGTAGAGCGCCTCCGGGTCCAGGTCCACCCCGCTGGTGGCGATCCGCGCGAGCGCCCGCTGGAGTTGAACGAGTCCGGGCTCCCCGTTCAGGTCCATCGGAACCGCGACGTGGGGCCGATCCCCCAGGATCTGCCCGACCAGCCGGGTGAGGACACCGCCGGGCCCGACCTCCAGGAAGATCCGCGCACCGTCCGCGTACATCCCCTCGATCTCGTCCATGAACCGGACCGGACTCGCCAGCTGGTCGGCCAGGAGGTCGCGGATGGCCTCCGGGTCGGCCGGGTAGGGCGAGGCGGTGGCGTTGCACCAGACGGGCATCTCCGGCGGGGCCACCGCGACCGCGTCGAGCGCGGCGCGGAACGCCCGCTTCCCGCCCGCCACCACCCGGCTGTGGAAGGCGCACGCCACGCGGAGCCGGCGCGCCTTGACCCCCGCCCCCTCCAGCCGCTCCGCCGCCGCCTCGACCGCTGCGGTGGGGCCCGACAGGATCGTCTGCCGCGGGGCGTTGAGGTTGGCGAACTCCACGTCCAGGCCGTCGATCAGGGGCTCGATCTCGGCCGCGCCGGCCATCACGGCCGCCATCGCCCCGGGATCCTCGCCCGCGGCGTCCAGGATCGCGCGGGCGCGGGCGTGGCTCAGGGCCACCACGTCGTCGTCGCCGCACACCCCCGCCGCGCGGAGCGCGAGCAGCTCTCCGTAGCTGTGGCCCGCCGCCGCCGCGGGGCGGATCCCCAGGCGCCGCACCACGCGCAGCATCGCCAGGTCGGAGAGTCCCATCGCCACCTGGGCGGTCTCAGTGGCGGTCAGGACTGCGTCCTGGAGCGCGCGATCCCGCGGCGCGAACGCACGCGGCGGGTGCATCGTCCGGGCCACGTCGGGGGCCCGCTCGAGGAGGTCGAAGAGCCAGGGGAACGCGGCGAACACCTGCCGCAGCATGCCGACGTACTGGCTGCCCTGGCCGGGGAACAGAAGCGCCAGCTCGCCCTCCGGTACCCCTTCCGTCCGGACGAACACGTCGGGGTCCTCCGCCGCGGGGCCCGCCGCCGCGAGCACGCGGTCGATCTTCTCGCCGAGGTCCGGAAGGTCGCGCGCCACCACCGCGGCCCAGGTCGCGCCCTCTCCGCCGCAACTCGTCGCGCGGGCCAGCTCGCGGAGCGACCAGGACGTGTCGGGCCGATCGAGCAGCTCGCGGAGACGACGCGCCCGATCGCGCGCCGAATCCGGATCCGGTCCCCGGAACAGGAACAGCTCCGCCGGCCACTCGTGGATCGCGGCGGGTCCCGCCGCCGGCTCGTCCGCCTCGGACACCACCATGTGATAGTTCGTCCCGCCGAACCCGAAGGCGCTCACGCCCGCCACCCGACGCTCGGCCACCCACGGCCGGGCCTCGTCGTCGAAGGCGAACGGCGAACGCGCGGGGTCGTAGTGCGGGTTCGGCTGTTCGATGTGCAGGGTCGGCGGGAGCACTCGGCGGTGGAGCGCCAGCGCGACCTTGATCAAGGACGCCATGCCGGCCGCCCCCTTGGTATGTCCGATCTGGGACTTGACCGAGCCGAGCGCGCACCGCCCCGGAGCGCCCTCCCCCTCACCGAAGATCGCCTCCATCGTCTGGAGCTCGGTCCGGTCGCCGACCACCGTCCCGGTGCCGTGGGCCTCCATCATCGTGACCTCGGAGGGCGCGAGGCCGGCCATCTCGTAGGCCCGCGCGAGCGCGCGCATCTGACCTTCACGCCGGGGAGCCGTGAGCCCCAGGCTCCGGCCGTCGCTCGATCCGCCGACCCCCTGGATCACGGCGTAGATCCGGTCGCCGTCCCGCTCCGCGTCGGCGCGGCGCTTGAGCACGACCACGCCGACCCCCTCGCCCAGCCCGATCCCGTCGGCGGTCCGGTCGAACGTCCGGCAGCGTCCGCCCGGGGAGAGCGCGTGCACGCTCGAGAACATGAGGAAGTCGCCGATCGAGTTGTGGACGTCCGCCCCGCCGACCAGCACCATGTCGGCCGTCCGCGAACCCAGCCACTGGGCCGCGATGGAGACCGCGGCCAGGGACGAAGCACAGGCCGCGTTCACGGTGTAGTTCTCGCCCCCCAGATCCAGGCGGTTGGCGATCCGACCGCTGATCACGTTGGTCAGCACGCCCGGGAAGGTGTCCTCGGTCGGCACCGGCAGGACGCGATCCAGCGCCTCCGGGAGATCGCCGACCAGCTGGGGCCACATGGCGCGGAAGCCGTACGCCTTCGACAGGTCCGTGCCGCCTTCGGCGCCGAAGACCACCGAGGTCCGCTCGCGGTCGAACTCCCGCTTGTCGTATCCGGCGTCCTCCAGCGCGCGCCGCGCCATCGCGAGACTCAGCAGCTGGATCGGATCGATCGAGGCGATGGACCGGGGCGGGATTCCGTACTGCGTCGGGTCGAACACCATCTCGCCGAGGAACCCGCCCCACTTCGTGGGCGTCGTCCGCCCCGGCACCCCGTCCGGATCGTAGTAGGTGTCGGGGTTCCAGCGTTCGTGGGGCACCTCACGGATCGAGTCCACGCCCAGGACCAGGTTCGACCAGTACGTCTCCAGGTCGGGCGCCCCGGGGAACATGCAGGCCATCCCGATGATCGCCACGTCGGCGCCCTCGCCCGCCGCTCGCGCGCCGCGTTCGGGCCCGACGTGAACCTCGGGCGCCGGGACGACCTCCTCCAGTCGCCGGGCAGCGCCTTCGCCGATTTCCCGGTGCAGCTCCTCGATCGTCCCCACCTCGCGCTTGAGCGCGGCCACCTGGCCGATCATGTACATGCCCTCGCGCGTCTGGTATTCGTCGTCCACGGTCTGCAGTCGATCCCCTTCGCGGACCAGTCCCTTCGAGGCGATCCGCAGCCGCCCGAGATTGAGCTGCTCGAGCGAGGCCCACGCTTCGCGGCGGTCGGCACCGCTCGCCGCGAGCCGCTCCTTCTCGGCGAGGAACGCGCGCACGTACTCCGAATCCACGCAGCGCGTGGCGTGTCCCGGGGCGGTCTCGAGCAGCACGGTCGAGCCGCACTCGACCGCCGCCCGCTGGTAGCCCTCCACGATGGCGCCGCACTCGACCGCCTCGCGGGTGAACAGATAGGCCGTGCCCATGAGCACGCCCACGCGCGCGCCGCGGGCCGCCAGCGGCCCCGCCAGGGCCGCCACCATGGCCGCCGACCGGCCGTCGTGGATCCCGCCCGCGAACACGACCGAAAGCTCCTCCGGCCGCTCGTGGGCCAGGAGTCGCGTCACCTGGCTCTCCCACAGCGCGAAGCTGGAGAGCGGGCCGACGTGGCCGCCGCACTCGCGACCTTCGAACACGAACCGGCGCGCCCCCTGCCGGAGGAACAGGTCCAGCAGGCCGCGCGAGGGCACGTGCAGGTAGGTCGAGATTCCGAGCTCCTCCAGATGGCGGGCCTGAGAGGGGCGCCCGCCTGCGATCAGGGCGAACCGCGGCCGCACCGACTCGATCGCCGCCAGCTGCTCGGCCCGTTTCTCGGCCGGTACGAAGCCGAGGATGCCCACGCCCCACGGCCGCTCTCCCAGCCGCTCCGCAGTCTCCTCCAGGAGCTCGCGCAGGGGCTCGCCGCCGAGCAGCGACAGGGCGAGGAACGGCAGCCCCCCGGCATCGGCCACGGCCCGGGCGAACCCGGACTCGTCGCTCACGCGGGTCATCGGCCCCTGGAGGATCGGGTATCGCGTGCCGTGGTCCCGCGCCAGGGGCGCGTCGAGCCCCAGCGATCCGTGCTCCCGCGCCGCCCGGACTCCCTCCTCCGCCCCCTCGCGGATCGCGGCCAGGATCCCGGCGACGGTGCGGTGCTCCTCGGCGAGCGGTCGCGCAAACGCCGCCGCCTGACCGAACGGGAGGAGTCGCTCGTCCAGGGGACCCGGTCCGAGACGCCTGGCCACCGCCTCCGGCTCGGCGCCGCGCGCCGCGGCGACGGGGCCGAGGTCGGGCCGCACGAACACGCGGTATCCGCCCAGCACCTCCGTCTCCGAGCCGTCCGCCGCGGACAGGACCGCCCGGATCTCGTCGGGAGTCGTCGCCTCGGCGGCCAGCGCCAGCTGGTCGTCCAGGACCACGCCCGCCACGCCGGCCGCGAGAGCGGCCGCCGCCGAGCGGGGACCGATGCCGCCCTGGATCCACACCGGCAGGTCGATCGCGTCGATCACGCGCTGGAGCAGCACGAACGCCGTCTCCTCCCCCACGCGGCCGGGGCTCTCGCCTCCCGCCACGATCACCGCGTCGGCCCCCCCGTCGCGCGCGCGCAGGGCCTCGTCGACCGAGGTCACCCGCACGAACACGCGGCGTGGCCGCCAGGCGGCCGGATCGGCCTCCGGGGGGAGCACGACGAACTCGACCCCCGCCGGCACGGCCGAGGGGTCGAGATCGGGGGAGTGAAGGCGGATCCCCAGGCCGCCGGGCGCCTCGCGGGCGGCGCGCTCGGCGGCCCGCAGGCCCTCGCGCGGATCGGCCCCCAGATCGATCGCCCCCAGGGCGCCCGCGCGACAGAGCGCGGCCGCGAGAGCCGGGTCCGGCCGATGGAACGGGGTGAGTCCGAGGATGCCGAGCATCGGGGCGTCCAGATCGAAGCGGGGGGTGCGGACACGACCCAGGGACTCGACCGGAGCGAGGGGAGCCCTTCTGGGGTCGTGGCCAGCTACCTATCCGGTGAACCGATCAGTCTAACTCCGGGAGCCGTCCCGTTCAAATACGGCGGTCTCCTTCCAGCCCCCCGACCGGGCGGCCTTTCCACGCCGCGGGCTCCCGCCATCCGAGCCCCCGGAGAGTGGAATCCACCAGGATGCCCGCGGCGACGAGCGCTCCGAGAGGATGGAGGAGCGCGTACGGCGTCATGGCGAACCCGCGCCGGGAGGTGGCCGCGCGGTGGACCAGTGTGGCCGCCACGGCGGCCACGGCCGGCGGCCAGGCCGCGCCGGCCCCCATCCAGCCGGTCGCCGCGATGCCCCACGGAAGGACGTCCAGAACGGCGATCACCACCACCGCGCCGACGGTGCGCGCCGGGCTCACGAGACCGGCGTAGGCGTTCTTGGCGAAGCCGAGCCAGATCGAGCGCAGGGACCGGTACATCCGGACCTCCATCAGCCGCTCCGCCCGGTAGAGGTGGTAGCGCAGCGACCGCCCGGCCGCCGAACCCCGCTTCACCCGCCGGCACAGGGCGACGTCCTCCGCCACCTCCCCGCGCACGGCGCCGTGCCCGCCGATGGCGTCGTAGGCCTCCCGCCGGAAGAGGATGAACTGGCCGTTCGCCAGGCAGGCGCCCGAGCGCGACAGGTTCACCCGCCACACCGGGGCCCACCGCGCGATCAGGTCCGCCATGACCGGCATGATCGTCCGCTCCCAGAAGGATTCCATCCTCAGCCGACCGAGCCAGCTGATCATGTCCGCCTGGTCCCGCCGGGCGGCATGGAGCGCGACCGACAGCGCCCGCGGGTGGAGCCGGACGTCGGCGTCGAGGAACAGGAGCCACTCCCCGCCGACCCGGGCCTGAGCCGTCCACAGGGCCGCGCTCTTTCCCATCCAGCCGGGGGGCGGCGGCGGGGCGCTCACGATGGTGACCCTCTCGTCGCCCTCCGCGGCCCGCCGGGCCACCTCCACGGTCGCGTCCCGGCTGCCGTCGTCGATCACCACGATCTCGAGCCGACGGTGGTCCTGGGACCGAACCGTGGCCAGGCAGGGTCCGATCGACTCCTCCTCGTCCCGGGCGGGGATCAGGACGGAGACGAGCGGCGCGTCCGCGTTCGGCGAAGGGGCGTCGCCGGGCGCGAGCGACCAGCGCCCGCGCCGATCGACCCCCCACACGACCGCGATCCGCCCGACCCATACCGCGGTGGCGATCCACAGAACGGCGGCGAGCCAGAGGGTGACGTCCATGGCCTGAACGTCGGACGCTCGAGCCCGCTGTCAAGATCGAGTCCCTGTGGCCGACCGTCCCGGCGGGCCTTAACGTCCGTCGTTTCCTTCCAAATCCGACCCGGCATGCCGAAGGAGGGACATGGCGACCAGCGCGACCACCATCGACCTGGGAACGCTCGGCATCTTCCCCGACGGCGACGTCCACCGGAACCTGAGCGTTCCCGAACTCGTCGAGCAGGCGATGGGCAACGGCGAAGGGATGCTGGTCCACTGCGGCGCCTTCCGCGCCACGACCGGAGAGCGCACCGGCCGCTTGCCGGACGCCAAGTTCACGGTCGCGGATCCCTCGGTGGAGAGCGAGATCTGGTGGGGACCGGTCAACAAGAAGATGGACCCGGACGTCTTCGAGCGGATGCACGAGAAGGTTGCGCGCCACCTCTCCGCGAAGGACCTCTACGTGTTCGACGGCTTCGCCGGCGCGGATCCCCGCCACCGCCTGCCGGTCCGCATCGTCAACGAGACCGCCTGGCACAACCTGTTCGTGCACCAGCTGTTCCTCCGGCCCTCGCGAGAGGAGCTCCGCGTTCACGAGCCCGGCTTCACCATCCTCCACGCGCCGTCGCTCCTGGCCGACCCGGCCGCCGACGGCACGAACGGCGACGCGTTCGTCCTCCTCTCGTTCGAGCGGCGCCTGGTCCTGATCGGCGGCACCGAATACGCCGGCGAGGTGAAGAAGTCGATCTTCACCGTCATGAACTACCTGATGCCGAAGGAGCGCGTGCTTCCCATGCACTGCTCCGCCAATGTCGGCCCGAAGGGCGACGTGGCGCTGTTCTTCGGGCTCTCCGGAACGGGCAAGACGACGCTCTCGGCCGATCCCGACCGGGGCCTGATCGGCGACGACGAGCACGGCTGGTCCGAGCGCGGGGTGTTCAACTTCGAGGGCGGATCCTACGCCAAGACGATCCACCTCACCGAGGACAAGGAGCCCCTCATCTGGGCCGCCATCCGGTTCGGGTCCGTGCTCGAGAACGTGGTGGTGGACGAGGAGACCCGCCAGGTCGACTACGACGACGACTCGATCACCGAGAACACCCGCGCGGGCTATCCGGTGGACTTCATCCCCGGCGCGGTGATCCCCGGCGTGGGTGGCCACCCCCGCACGGTGGTGTTCCTGACCGCCGACGCGTTCGGCGTGCTGCCGCCGATCTCACGGCTCACCCGCGAGCAGGCGATGTACCACTTCATCTCCGGCTACACCGCCAAGGTCGCCGGCACCGAGGCCGGGGTAACGGAGCCCAAGGCCACGTTCTCGGCCTGCTTCGGCGCGCCCTTCCTGCCGCTGCATCCGACCCGCTACGCCGAGATGCTGGGACAGCGGCTCGCCCAGCACGACACCGCCGTCTGGCTGGTCAACACCGGCTGGACCGGCGGGCCGTACGGCACGGGGCACCGGATGAAGCTCCGCTACACGCGCTCGATGGTGACCGCGGCCCTGACCGGAGAGCTCGACGACGTCCGCTTCCATCCCCACCCGGTGTTTGGAGTGGAGGTCCCGGAGTCGGTGCCCCACGTCCCCGACGAGGTGCTCGACCCCCGGTCCACTTGGGCCGACGGGGAGGCCTACGACGCCAAGGCGCGCGAGCTCGCCGGGCGATTCCGCGAGAACTTCGAGAAGTTCGATCAGGTTCCGGCGGAGATCGCCGGGGCCGGCCCCCGGGTCTGACGGCCGTCCCCGCGGGCGGCCTACTCGGCCACTGCCTCGGGATGGGGGCCGGGACAGATTCGTTTCGTCGCGCCGGGCGGTCAACCTCGCTCGAGGATCTGCTCCCGGCCCTGGCCCACCGAGACGAGCGTGACGGGGACGCCAACCAGCGCCTCGATCCGCTCGATGTACGACCGCGCCCCCGCCGGGAGATCGTCCCACGACCGCGCGTCCGAGGTGCGCACGCCCCAGCCCGGGTGCTCCTCGTACACCGGCTCGCAGCGGTCGAGCAGCGGCAGGTGGGCCGGGAACTCGCTCAGCTCCCCGCCGCCGTCCGCCTCGGACGCGCGGTAGCCGACGCAGAGCCGGATCGGGTCGAAGCCGTCCAGCACGTCCAGCTTGGTCACCGCCAGCTCGGTCAGGCTGTTGACCCGGGCGGCGTAGCGGACGACCACCGCGTCGAACCAGCCGCAGCGACGCGGCCGCCCGGTGGTGGCGCCGTACTCGCCGCCGGCCTCGCGCAGGGTCTCCTGGAGCGGGCTCGGCACCTCGGTCGGCAGCGGGCCGTTCCCGACCCGCGTGGTGTAGGCCTTCACCACGCCCACGATCTCGTCGATGTACTTGGGTCCGATTCCCATGCCGGTGACCGCGCCGCCGGCCGTGGTGTTGGAGGAGGTGACGTAGGGGTAGGTGCCGTGGTCGATGTCGAGCTGCGAGCCCTGGGCGCCTTCCAGCAGGATCCGCCGCCCGCCGGCCAACAGCGCCGCCACCCGCGCGGAGACATCGGCGGAGCGGGCCAGCAGCCGCTCCCGGACCGACTCGATCTCGGCCAGGGACTCCTCCGGGTCGATCGCGGCGTCCTCGCCCAGCGCCGACAGCAGCGCCCGCTTGGACTCGACGTTGGCGAAGATCTGCTCGCGCAGCCGCACCGGGGCCAGCATGTCGCCCACGCGGATCCCGATCCGGCCCACCTTGTCCTCGTACGCCGGACCGATCCCGCGGCCGGTGGTGCCGAGCGCCTGGGCCCCGCGGCTCCCCTCCTTGGCCGCGTCGAGCCGCTTGTGGTAGGGGAGGATCAGGTGGGCCCGGTTCGACACCCAGACCCGCTGCTCGGCCGCGATCCCGCGCTCCTCCAGGAGGTCGATCTCACCGAAGAAGGCGGCCGCGTCGAGCACCACGCCGTTCCCCAGCAGGCACTCCTTGTGCTCGTGAAGGACGCCCGACGGCACCTGGTGGAGGATGAACTCCTCGCCGTCCACGACCACAGTGTGGCCGGCGTTGGCGCCGCCCTGGTAGCGGGCCACGACGTCCGCCCGCTCGGCCATCACGTCGACGATCTTCCCCTTCCCTTCGTCGCCCCACTGGGCGCCGACCACGAGCTGACAGGTGCCGGTCGATCCATTCATCGTTGACCTTCCGCTCGGCGGTCCCGACCGCGACGGGATCAGCAACGAAAAGCGCCCGCCGGGGCGCCCTCTTGCGGGCGCCACCGGGGGGCGCATCCTCCGGCTAAACTCGGCCCGGGGGGCTCGGGCGTCAAATCGGGCCGGGTAGGGTGGCGTCGGCGCCCGGGCGCCGACTACCGGTTCGGGCCGGGGGGCGCTTCGGGTTCCCGGCGGTCGAACTCCCAGGTTTCGCCGGGGATTGCCTCCAGGACGAGGGCTTCGATCTCGCCGGTCCGGTCGGCGCGGAAGGTGATCCACCCGGGGCCGGCGGCGGAGCGCCAGGCGCGGTCGGACCAGGGCGCGCGGAAGGTGTCGAGGTGCCAGTGCTGCAGCGGGGCGGCCAGAGATCCCAGCCGGATGGACAGGCCGCCACCGTCCCGCGCGACCTCCGCGGCTCCCAGCGGCGAGCTGTGGTAGGTCCCCACGTAGCGGTCGAGCGGCAGGGAGGGCGCCGTCCCCTCGAGGCGCGGCAGATCGGGGGGCAGCGAGAACGCGGCCACGGTCTCCAGGAAGCGCGCGCTCCAGTCCGTCCGCTCGAGGCCGAGAACCTCGTCCAGCACGTCGTACAGGATCCAGTACGGCGGGGCCGGCAGTTGTCGGTTCGCCAGGATCGCAACGCCCAGATTCTCTTCCGGGACCAGCGCGACCAGGGCGGTCATACCGTCGATCCCGCCGCCGTGGTCGAGGAGCGTGCGGCCGGCGTAGTCGGAGACCACCCAGCCCATGCCGTAGGCGAGAAAGCGGGTCCGCGGGTAGAAGAGCGCGAGGCCAGGCCCCCCGGACATCACGATCTGCGGCCGGTGCGTCTCCGCCAGAACGGCGGCGGACAGAGGCCGCCCGTCCGACTCCTCCCCCGACAGGTGCAGCCCGAGCCAGCGCGCCATGTCCGCCGCGCTCGAGACGATGGATCCGGCGGGCCCGACCGCGTCGATGTCGCGGTACGGCACCGGTCCGACCTCACCGTCCACCCGGGCGTGCGGGGCCGCCACGTTCTCCTCCTTCGCGAGGTCGCGGACCCCGGTGCGCGTCCGGCTCATCCCCAGCGGCCCCAGCATCCGGTCGCGCACGAACGCCTCCCACGGCACGCCGGCGATCTCCTCCACGATCGAGCCGGCCGCGGCGTAGAGGACGTTCTGGTACGCGAGGTCGGCCCGGAACCCCCCGTCGGAGTCGAGCCAGCGGAGCCGCCGGATCAGCTCCGGACGGTCGTGGAGACCGGTGAGCCACATGAGATTCGCCATCGGCAGGCCGCTCCGGTGGGCGAGGAGGTCTCGCACCGTCAGGCGGCGGGTGACCCAGGGGTCGGAGAGGGCGAAACCGGGCAGCCGGTCGACGACCCGGTCGTCCCATCCAAGGCGGCCCTCCTCGACCAGGATCCCCACGGCGGCCGCCGTGAACGCCTTGGTGGTCGAACCGATGGCGAAGAGAGTGTGGCCGTCCACCCGCTCCGGCCGGCCGATCTCGAGGACGCCGTAGCCCCGCGCGTCGACCGAGTCGCCATGGACGATCGCCACCGCCAGGCCGGGGATCTCCCACGCTTTCCGCATCGCCTCGATCCGCTCCTCGCGCGCGGGGGCCGGGGGGTCTTGCGCCCGGGCAGAGGGAGCCCCGATCGCTCCCTGAGCGGCCAGCGCGAGGACGACGACGGCGGGCGCGAGGGTTTTCATTGGCGGTACCTCCGAATTGCGTGGGACGCGAACGTGACGTATCGTGAACGCACGTTCACTATACTGAATAATCATTCATTTTTCAAGGAGAGCGCGTGCCGCGGGTACCGGATTCCCACTTCGACGCCCGCCGCCGCCAGATCCTCGAGGCGGCCTACGCCTGCTTCGCCCGCCAGGGCTTCCACGCCACTTCGATGCAGGAGATCGCCGACGAGGCGGGCCTCTCGGCGGGGGCCCTCTACCGATACTTCGACGGCAAGGAGGCGCTGATCGAGGGGCTGGCCGGCTGGGGACGCGAGCAGAAGCGGATGGTCCTGGAGGGGTTGACGGCGGGCGGCGGCGCCGGAGGGCTCGCCCGCTCCGTCGGCGCGATGCTCCGCTTCCTGGCCGGCGAGGCGGCCGCGGCGGCCGTCCGACTCGATGTCCGGCTCTGGGGCGAGGCCCTCGACCATCCCGCCGTGCGGGAGGTCGTGGCCGCGGAGCTGACGGCCCTGCGGGAGCCGATCGCCGCGCACCTGCGACGGGAGCGCCGGTCCGGCCGCGTGCGCCGGGAGGTGGACCCCGACGCCGCGGCCCGGGCCGTGGTCTCGTTGCTCGCCGGAGCCGAGCTCCAGGCCGCCTTCGAGCCGGGATGGCCGGCGGAGCGCTACGCGGACGCGGTGGCGGATCTGGTAGAGGGACTGGGGACGAGAACGCCGACCACCTCAACCTGACCCGGGCCGACCCAAAGCCGACTACAGTCCGGTCGGCGCGTCCAGGAAGACGGTCTCGACCCCGAACTCTGCCGCCAGGTGGTCGCCCAGCGCCTGCAGACCCACGGTCTCGGTCGCGTAGTGCCCCGCGAAGAAGACGTTCAACGCGCGCTCGAGGGCCGCGTGCCAGGCGATGTGGCTCGTCTCGCCGGTCACGAAGGCGTCCACGCCGGCGTCGGCCGCCTCCGGGATCAGCCCTCCGCCGTCGCCGGAGACGACTGCCACGGTCTCGATCCGGTCGGCTCCGAAGGGGAGCACCACCGGGCGGGCGCCCAGGAGCGCCTCCAGCCGGGCCGCGAGGCCGACGCGGTCGACCGGCTCGGGGAGCCGTCCCCGGACCCCGATCGTGCGGCCCTCGTACTCGCCGAACGGGGCGCGGTCGGAAAGCTCCAGCAGGCGGGCGAGAACGGCGTTGTTCCCCACCTCGGGGTGGGCGTCCAGCGGAAGGTGGGCGCAGTAGAGCGAGATCTCCCGCTCCAGCAGCGCCGCCAGGCGCGCGCGGTGGGGCCCGGCGACGGGCTCGATCCGTCCCCAGAAGAGACCGTGGTGGACGATCAGGAACTGCGCGTCCGCCTCGGCCGCCAGGTCGAACGTGGCCAGCGCGGCGTCGGTGGCGAGCGCGACCCGTTCGACCCGCGCGGCCCCCTCCACCTGGAGTCCGTTCAGCGACTTGTCCGGCCACTCCTCGACGCCGAGGAAGGCGTCCAGGTGGGCGACCAGGGCGTCGCGGTCGATCGCGGTCACTCCGCGGGGGACGTGATGGTGAAGGACTTCCCGCCGACCGCGCCCGAGAGCCGGTAGTCCTCTCCTTCGCGGACGTAGCGCCACTCGTCGAAGCCCGCGTCGAGAAGCGCCCGGGTGGCGTCCCACTGGTCGGCCAGCCGGAACTCTCCCACGGCGGGGTACTCGCCGGTGCCGGCCCGGGCGCTCTCGAGTCGGGTCTGGACGTCGAAGAGCACCAGGCGGGGGTCCAGCCCCTCGACGGGCGCGGCCTCGCCGTCGGTGTCGATCTCGCGTGCGTAGTCGGGCGCCTCGCCGGGCTCCGCGCACGCGACGGCGAGGAGGAGGACGAGGGCGAGCGGGGCGGGTCGGAGACGGGTCATCCTGCCTTTCAAGGTAGGTCGATCCCGGCGTCCCGCAACGCGTCGGCGATCTCCGCGCGCGCCTCCGGGCCGAGCGGCAGGAGCGGCGGCCGGGGCGGCCCGCCGCCGGGCCAGCGGCGGACGTCGAGCGCGGCCTTGATCCCGGGGACCCCCCAGCGGGGGCCGAGTGCCGCGGCCAGCGGCTCGAGCGACTCCTGGGCGGCGTCCGCCGACGCGTCGTCGCCCGCGGCCACGGCCGCCAGAAGTCGCGCGCAGGTCTCGGGCGCGGCGTCGGCCACGGCCAGGACCGCCCCGTCCGCGCCCCCGCGCAGGGCCGCTGCGGTCGCGTCCGCCCTGCCGTTCAGCACCGCGAAGGCCGGTCCCGCGCGGCGGCGCAACTCCGCCTGAAGGTCGAGATCGCCCGCCGATTCCTTGATCCCCGCCAGCGTCCCCTCGGCGGCCAGCTCCACCAGCAGATCTGCCGGCAGGTCCACATGGGAGCGTTGGGGGATGTGGTAGGCGAGGAGCGGCCGGCCTCCGGCCGCCGCGGCCACGGCGCGGAAGTAACCGGCCAGCCCCACCTCCCCGACCGGATAGTAGCGGGGCGGCAGGCAGAGGAGAGCGTCGGCGCCGGCCTCCACCGCGCGGGCCGCCGCGACCGCCGCCGCCGCGGTGCTCTCTCGTCCCACCTGCACCACCAGCGCGCGTCCCGCGGGGAGCGCGCGGCGGGCGGCCGCCAGCAGATCGTCCTGCTCGTCGTCGTCCAGGAGGGCCCCCTCGCCGCTCGTCCCGAAGAGGACCACGCCGGCCAGGTCGAAGCCGGAGTAGATGGAAAGCTGTGCGGACAGCCGGTAGGCGTCGGCGCGGCCGTCGTCGTCGAAGGGGGTGGTGAGGGGGCAGAAGAGGCCGCGGAGGACCGCGCTCATTCGTTGACCCGCACGTCCTCCACAGCGTCCAGCTCGAGGAGCTCCTCGATCAACTCGTCGCGCGCGGTCCGCGTGCAGGTGACGGCGAACGTCATCCGCATCCCGCCGTCGTCGGACTTGAGCTGCAGGTCGGGCAGCCTGAGCCGGTGCTTCTCGGCCAGGTCGTTGACCGTGTCGATCAGCCCCGGCTCCCGCCGGGCCGCGATCGAAAAGTGGACGAACCGCCGCGGCCGCTCGATGTGCCGCTCCACCCAGCCCAGCGCGACCAGCACGCCGAGCAGGATCACGGTCGTCGCCAACGCCGGGGCGTACGAGCCGGCCCCGATCGCCAGACCCACGCCGGCCATCACCCAGATCGTGGCCGCGGTGGTCAGACCGTGTACCGCGCCGCGGGCCTGGATGATCGTGCCCGCGCCCAGGAAGCCGATCCCCGATACGATCTGGGCGGCGATCCGGCCCGGGTCGGCGATGTTCACCTGGTGCTCGGCGTACGTGAGGGCCACGTGCAGGGAGGTCATCGTGATCAGCGTCGAGCCGACGCAGATCAGCATGTTCGTGCGCAGGCCGGCCGGCTTGTCGGAGAGTTCGCGCTCGATCCCGATCGCCGCGCCGCAGACGACCGAAAGCCCGAGCTTGAGCCACATCTCCCCCGCCAGATACTCGGTCATCGGCGCGGTTCCTCGACCGCGGCGGAATCGCGCGCGCGCAGGTAGCGCCGGTAGCGCTCCAGCACCCGTTCGAGGCCGGAGTAGGAGCGGACGTCGCACAGCTCGCACAGGTCGTCGTAGAGCTCGACCGCCTCCCAGCGCGCTTCGGTGTCGGTGCAGAACCCGCGCGACTCCAGCGCTTCGACCAGGAAGGGGACGCGGTAGTCGGAGCCGCCGGGACCGGCGATGGGGCGGACCACCCGGTCCAGGAAGAAGAGGTCCTGGAGCACCACGTGCGGGCCGACGCGGACGTCGAGTCGGTCGAGCCGTTCGAACAGGAGATCTTCCATCCGCCTCCCCTCTCGACGGGTCAAGATAGACCGGGGGGGCGGCCCGGCAAGCGCCTGGGGCGGCCGGCGGCGCGAACCCGCTACGGCGCGGGCGTCTGCCGCCAGGCGCGCGCGAGCCGCTCCGGCGGCACTCCCGCCAGATAGCCCAGGCGCAGCGCCCACATCCGCGCCATCGTGCGCGCGGGGCCGTGGACGAGCCAGCGGCGGGCGGAGGTCAGCAGCGGCCCGCGGCACACCGCCGGCCGGCCGGCCCGGTGGAGCCCCCGCGCCATCCGCACGTCCTCGAACAGCGGCCACTCCGGAAACCCGCCCAGCGCCTCGAACACGCCGCGCCGCACGAACAGGCCCTGATCGCCGGTGCCGGAGCGGGTTGCGCGCGTGCGGAGGTCGATGCCGCGCTCGATCCACGGCAACAGCGGGTGCCGGCGGAGCTCTTCGGGAGGAAAGGCGACGCGGAAGCAGCCGCCCGGCGCGCCCCCCGCCACCGCGTCCGCGATCTCGCCGACGGCGCCGGGGGACGGCAGGCAGTCGGCGTGGAGGAACCACAGTACGTCGCCCGTGACCGCCGCCGCCCCGGCGTTCTGCTGGGCCGCGCGCCCGCGCGGGGCGTCCACCAGCCGGGCGCGGATCCGCGCGATCTCGCGCGTCCCGTCGTCCGACCCCCCGTCGGCCACCACGACCTCGAGCGGCGCCGGCCGGCAGATGTCCAGAGCGTCCAGGAGCGCGGGCAGGCGCCGGACCTCGTCCCAAACGGGCACCACTACGCTGATGCGCGGCGGCGGGCTCACGGCACGAGGGCGGCGGCCTTCGGCCCGGGGCCGGCGTCGGGAGCCTCGGTCCGGTAGGGGACGCGGAAGAGGAAGCGGCTTCCTCGGCCGACGGTGGATTCGGCCCAGATCCGGCCGCGGTGGATCTCGACCAGCTGCTTGCAGATCGCCAGTCCCAGCCCGACCCCCTGGTAGATCCGGGTGGGCGAGGCGTCCACCTGGCGGAAGGCGTCGAAGATCTCCCCCAGGTGGTCCGGCGGAATCCCGATTCCCTCGTCGGTGACGAATCCTTCGAGCTCGTCACCCACCCGACGGGCGCCGATCCGGATCGTGCCGCTATCCGAGTACTTGACCGCGTTCTCGACCAGGTTGAGGTACACCCGGTAGATCTTCTCGCCGTCCACCCAGCACGGCTCGAGCCCTTCCTCGACGTCCACCTCGAGCCGGACCGGCCGCCCCTCGAGGAGCGGCGTCACCGTGCGGACCGCGCCGTCGATGGGAGTGCGCGGATCGACCCGCTCGTACCGCAGCGCGTCGCCGCCCTCCTCGTACCGCGCGAAGTCGAGCAGCCGCGAGATCATCTCGAGCAGGTGCTGGCTGTTGCGGGCGATGGAGTCGAGGATCTGCTTCTGCTCGTCGTTCACCGGGCCGCACATCTCGTACTCGAGGATCTCGGTGTTGGCGATGATCGACGTGAGCGGGGTCTTCAGCTCGTGGCTGGTGTTGGAGAGGAACTCCGACTTGAGCCGGTTCGACTTCTCGAGTTCGGCGTTGGTGCGCTGGAGCTCCTGGTTCATCGCCCGTGCCTCTTCCTCGGCGCGGCGCCGGGTGGAGATGTCGGTGAGCTCGTACTTGAGAGCGGGGGCGCCCTCCCACTCGATCGGGTCGCCGTGGACGATCACCGGCACGCGGCTTCCGTCACGGGCCATCAGGTCCAGCTCGTAGTCGGGCACCTCCGAGCCGCGGCGCCGCCGGGCCAGCCGCTCCATGGCCTGAGCGCGGTATTCGGGGGCGACGAAGTCGAAGAGTCCCGCTTCGGCCATCTCCTCGCCCGTCCGCCCCAGCCGGCCCTGAAGGGCACGGTTCGTGTAGACGAAACTGTCGTTCTGCACGATCGCGACGAGGTTGGGATCGTCGTCGAGCAGCCCACGGGTGAACCCCCCCGCTGGACCCCCCGCGCGCGCTTCCTCGATCCCCAGGATCACCATGCCGATCGCGAGCGCGGCACCCAGCGCGGCGTCGGCCGGCGGGATCCACCCCACCTCCAGGCCGCGACCCGTGGCCGCCCAGGCCACCGCCTGGATGGCCCCCCACAGCGCCAGCGAAATGCCCGCCACGCGACTGCCGATCGGCGCGCGCGCGCGGCCGAACCGATGGACGAGCCACCCGGCCCCGGTCCAGCCCGCGGCCAGGAAACCATAGGCGGCCGCCCACGGGCGCGGTGTGGACGGGTCCAGCGTGGTCAAGGCGAGGAACGCGAGCCCGGTGAGCGCGGCGAGCGCCAGGCCGAAGACGAGGCCGGCCGCCGCCCCCAGTCGCCGCCGGCCGGCGAAGGCCACGCCGCCCGCGACCACGAGCGCCGCCGCCGCCAGCACGACGCCCGCGTCCATCCAGATCCACCAGTCGTCGGCGGGGGCCGGGACGTAGAGCGCGAGCTGCCGGAGGAACAGCAGTGACCAGCCCGCGGCCCACAGCAGGAAGTGGTCCTTGCGGAAGCTCCCGTACAGGTAGCAGAAGACCGCCGCAAGAATGGAGAAGTAGACGACGGGGTGCGGGGAGGCGCCGGAGATCATCCCACCCGGCAATGTAGGGCCGCGGCCCGCGTGCCGCGATGCCCTTCGGACGGCCGCGCGGACCCGCGGTGGGGGCCGCGGCCCATCATTTCAACTCCAATCTTCCTCGTCCTCGTCCCTGTCCCAATCGCTTTCGATCAGCTCGAACTCCAGCGGCGAGTTGTTGGTCACCTCGAGCTCCACCCCGCATTCGGGGCATTCGACGACCTCCCCCTCTTCGAACTCGAACGGCTCGCCCTCGATCTCCGCGTCGCATTCAGGGCAGAACGCCATGGAATCACCTCCTCTCGGTGGATACAGGGTGCGCTATTATAACATCGTCGGGGGGACTGTCTAGCGGGTCTCAGACGCCGATCGTACGGGCCACGAGACTGCGCGCCCGAGCCTCGTCGGTGATTCCCTCGACGATCACCCGTCCGTCCCGGAACACGTGCAGCGTGATCCCGTCGCGGCGGGCCCGCAACAGGTACTCGTTGACCGTGACCGTCCACTCTTCGCGGAGCCGATCGGCGAGGCCGGAGAGCCCCGGCGGCGCCCCGCCGCGAGGCAGGAGCTGAATGGCGTCGCGCCCGCAGAGCCGCGCCGCCCGCGCTCCCGCGCGCCCCTCCAGCCACATGAAGTCGCGCTCGCCGCACGCCGGGCAGTCCGCCCGCGGGCCACCCGTCCCGACGGTGGTGAAGTCGGCATCCCAGGCGTCGTAGCGCAGGAGCCCCCGGAGCACGCGGTCGCCGGCACCCAGAAGGAGCTTCATCGTCTCCGTCGTCTGCACCCCGGCGATCACCGCCACCGCCGGTCCCAGCACGCCGGCCGTCTCGCACGTGGGGAGGTCGCCGGCCGCCGGCGGCGATTCGAACACGCATCGCAGGCAGGGCGTCTCGCCGGGAAGGATCGGAAGGACCAGCCCGCCGGTGCCGACCACGCCGCCGTACACCCACGGCACGCGCTCCCGCACGGACCAGTCGTTCAGCAGGAAGCGGGTCTCGAAGTTGTCGGTCCCGTCGCACAGCACGTCGGCGCCGGCCAGAAGCGCGGCGGCGTTTCCGGCGTTCAGGTCGTCGACGATCCCCCTCACCTCGACGTCGGGGTTCACCGCCGAGAGCGCCCGCTCGGCGGCCACCGCCTTCGGGATGGCGGCCTCGGCGTCGGCGTCGGTGAACAGGATCTGGCGCTGGAGGTTCGATCGCTCGACGAAGTCCCGGTCCACCAGCGTGACCCGACCCACGCCGGCGCGGACCAGGAGCTGGGCCTGGTGGGAGCCCAGCGCCCCGCACCCCACGATCACGGCGTGGGAGCGGCCCAGCCGGGCCTGGCCCTCCTCGCCGACCTCCGGCAGGATCGACTGGCGGCGGTATCGGTCGCTCATCCGGACAAGGTACGGAACGGCCCGCCGTTGCGTCACGGGACATATTGGCCGGATGGACGCGACGGAGCGCAGGGTGCTGGTGACCGGGATGGGAGCGGTGAGCCCGAACGGAGTGGGCCGCGAGGCCTTCTGGCGGGCGTGCGCCGCGGGGGTCAGCGGCACCGGCCCCCTGTCGCGCTTCGAGCCCGACGGCCTTCCCTGCCGGGTGGTGGCGGAGGTCGACGGCTTCGACGTGCAGGCCCATCTCCCCGAGAAGACCCGCCGCTACGGCCTGCGCGTCGTCGCGATGGCGCTCGCCGCCGCCACCGAGGCGCTCCAGCAGGCGGGGATCCAAGCCGACCGGCTGGACGAGGAAGCCCGGCGGCGCTTCGGCGTGATCGTCGGCACCGGGGCCGGCGGGATCGCCTTCGGCGAGGAGCAGTACCAGACCTGGTTTCGGGAAGGGTACCGCCGGGTCAGCCCGTACGGGATCGTGGCCACGTTCGTGGGGATGCTCTCCAGCGAGATCTCGATGGCCTACGAGCTGCGCGGGATGAGCCATGTGCTCTCGACCGGCTGCACTTCCTCGTCCGACGCCGTCGGCTACGCCGTACAGGCGATCCGCGCGGGATGGGCCGACCGTGTTCTGACCGGCGGCGCCGAGGCCTGCATCACGCCCGGCATCCTGGCCGCCTTCTGCCGGATGGGGACCGTCACCACCCGCAACGGCGACGCGGCGCGCGCCTCGCGTCCGTTCAACGCCGACCGGGACGGGTTCGTGCTCGGCGAAGGGGCCTGGATGCTGGTCCTCGAGTCCGAGCGCTCCGCCCGCGAGCGCGGCGCCGAGCCGCTCGCCGAGATCGCCGGCTACGGCTCCACCTGCGACGCCTTCCACCGCGTGCGGCCCGAGCCCACCGGCGAGGACGCCGCGCGCGCGATCCGGTCCGCGCTGGACGACGCGGGGGTGGCGCCGGAGGCGGTCGGCTACGTGAACCTCCACGGCACGGCGACCGAGTTGAACGACCGGATCGAGTCGCGCGCGGTCCGGCTGGCCTTCGGGGATCACGCCGAGCGGCTCCCGACATCGGCGCTGAAGTCCATGATCGGGCACCCCCAGGGGGCCTGCGGAGCGGCGGGACTGGTGGAGACGGTGGAGGCGATGCGGTCGGGGTGGCTCCCGCCCACCATCAACTACGATGCGCCGGACCCCGCTTGCGACCTGGACTACGTTCCGAACGAGGGCCGCGCCGCGGAGGTCGACACCGCCGTCGTCAACTGCATTGCATTCGGGTCGAAGAACTCGGCGCTGGTCGTCCGCCGCCCCGCCTGACGGGGCACATCGCCGTTCACATCAGGTCGAACGGCACCGGCGTGAAGCAGCCCGCGAACAGCGCCACCGAAAGCCACCCGAGCGCCCGCCGCTTGCCGTCCAGCGGGATCTCGGGGTCCAGGACCGGAGGATGCCGGACCCGGATCAGCACCGCGATCAACAGCGCCCACACGTACCACCCCGGCCACCACCATCCCATCACCAGCAGCGCCGCCATGAACACCCATCCCACCGCGTGCTGGGCGCGACCGATCAGCGCGTAGAGGACGTGACCGCCGTCGAGCTGCCCGAGCGGCAGGAGGTTGAGCGCGGTCACGAGCAGTCCGATCCAGCCGGCGAAGGCCACCGAGCCCAGGTAGACGTCGTGGCTCTCCGGCGAGGCGGCCGCGAAGAGCGCCACGATCGCCTTGAACAACAGCGGCTCGCCGAGCCGGATCCCGACCCCCTCCTCGACCGGCAGGACCGGCGAGTGGAGCACCCCCCAGGCGGCCACCGGGATTGCGACCACGATCCCCGCGATCGGCCCCGCCGCGCCCACGTCGAGGAGCATCCGTCGCGTGTAGATCGGCGTCTTCATCTTGATCACCGCCCCGAGGGTACCGATCGGCGAGATCACCGGCATCGGGATGAAAAACGGGAGCGTCACCCGCAGACCGTAGCGGCGCGCGGCCACGTAGTGGCCGAGCTCGTGCGCGGCCAGGATCCCCATGAGGGCGGCCGAGAACGGCGCGCCATCGGCCAGCCGCGCGGGGTCCGCCAGCGGGAAGTCCCACGGCGCGCCCTCGAGGTAGGCGCCGGCCCACAGGGTGGAGA
>DATLFF010000061.1:0-2423 GCA_035524915.1 Gemmatimonadota bacterium
CCGGCCTCCCAGCCGAGGTCGTCCACCCACGTGCGGTAGGCGGAGACCGTCACGGCGGGGACCGCGGCGCCCTCGCGGAGGATCCCCAGCCGGAGCCCCACGGCGTAGAGCGGGGCGTTCTCCTCGATGTCCTCGCGGGCCACCACCACGCCGGCCCGGCCGATCAGGTCGAGCGCGCCGAAGCCGCCGAGGCCCGGCCCCAGATCGGCGCCGTCCCAGAGCCCGATCGCGGCCGAGGCGGCCCCAGTGGGGAGCGCGAAGTCGACCGTGCCCTCGGAGCGCGTCGGGTCCTCGATCTCGGCCAGCGTCACGGTGGCGCCGGCGCCGAGCGAGAAGTGGCCGGGACCGCCGAGGGCCGGCGAGGGGCCCGCCAGCGGGCTGCCGCCCGCGATCGCCTGGCCGAGCCCGCGGGTGGCGTCCTCGATCGCGGCGCGGACCCGCTCCTCGGAAACCTGGCCTCGGGCGGGGGCCGCGACGGAGAGCAGGGCGAGGAGGACTAGGGCGGCGCGCGGGCTCATGCCCAGACTACGCCGGTCCCCTCCACGAGTTCCCCGATGCAGGTCGCTGGCGCCCCCGCCGCGGCGCACGCCGCCGCCACGCGGTCCGCCTCGGCGGCCTCCACGAACAGGGCGAGCCCGATCCCCATGTTGAAGACCCGGTACATCTCGTCGGCCGACGCGCCGGACGCCTCCGCCAGCCACTCGAACAGCGGCCCCGGCGTCCACGCCGCCCGATCGATCCGCGCGGCGACACCGTCGGGGAGGGCTCGCGGGAGGTTCCCTTCGAACCCGCCGCCCGTCACGTGGGCGACGCCGTGGAGGGCGGGGTCGTTCAGGAGCGGGCCGACCGCGCTCAGGTAGGAGCGGTGGACCGCCAGCAGGTGGTCGGCGAACGTGCCGCCGCCCCAGGGCGCGGCCTTCTCCAGCGAGCGGCCGGAGGTCTCCATCGTCCGCCGGGCCAGCGTGTAGCCGTTCGTGTGGAGGCCGGTCGACTCGAGGCCCAGGACGACGTCCCCAGGCCGCCCCCGCCGGTTCCACGTCTCCAGCCGCGCCCGCGGCGCCACCCCCACCGCGAATCCGGCCAGGTCGTACGTCCCCGGCGCATACGCGTCCGGCATCTCCGCGGTCTCCCCGCCCAGGAGCGCGATCCCGTTCTCCCGGCACCCGCGGGCGAACCCCTCGACCAGCGCCACGGCCACGTCCTCTTCCAGCCGGCCCAGAGCCAGGTAGTCGAGGAAGAACAGCGGCCGCGCGCCCGAGGCCAGGAGGTCGTCCACGCAGTGGTTCACGAGATCCTCCCCCACCGTGTCGTGCCGGCCCGCCGCCTGGGCCACCAGGACCTTGGTCCCCACCCCGTCCGCCGACGCCACGAGCACCGGGTCGGCCTCGGCGAGATCCTCGATGGCGAAGCAGCCGCCGAACCCACCGAGACCGCCCAACACCTCGGGACCGTGCGTCGCCCCGACCAGGTCCTTCAGCCGCGCCTTGAAACGGTCCGCCGCGGAGAGGTCGACCCCCGACGCGCGGTAGGCCGGCGCATCGCCCGGCTCAGTCATCGGCGAAGACGGGGGCGTGGTCGAAGCGGGTGAGGTCGCGGAACTCGCCGAAGCGGCGGTCGATCTCGTCGGGCGTGAGGTTCGTCAGGCGGTCCACCGAGAAGGACTCGCAGCAGAACGAGCCCATCGCGCTGCCGTAGATCGTGGCCCGGCGGAGCCCCTCGGGACCGAAGTCCTCGGTCGCCGCGAGATAGCCGAGGAACCCGCCGGCGAAGGCGTCGCCCGCCCCGGTCGGGTCCACGATGACCTCGAGCGGCAGGCCGGGCACCGCGAACGCCCCGTGCTCGGAGAACGTGACCGCGCCGTGCTCCCCCTTCTTGATGACGACCAGCCGCGGACCCCAGGAGAGGATCTTCCGCGCCGCCTTCGCCAGGTTGGGCTCCCGCGCGAGCTCGCGCGCCTCGGAGTCGTTGACGAGGACGATCGTCACGCGGCCGATCACCTCGCGCAGGTCCTCCGGGGTCCGCTCGATCCAGTAGTTCATCGTATCGAGGCCGGTCGAGCGCGGCTCGATCACCTGGTCCAGGACGTCCATCTGGAGCCGCGGCTGGATATTGGCCAGGAACACGTGGGGGGTGTCGCGGAAAGACTCGGGGAGCCGGGGCTCGAAGCCGGCGAACGCCCCGAGCTCGGTGAACAGGGTGTCGCGGGCGTTGAAGTCGTAGCCGTAGCGGCCTCCCCAGCGGAAGGTCTCGCCGTCGACCACCTGGAGCCCCTCAAGATCCAGCCCGCGGGACGCCAGCAGATCGACGTGCTCCTGCGGGAAGTCCTTCCCCACCACGCCGACCACGCGGACGTCGACGAAATACGACGCGGCCAGCCCGAAGTAGACGGCGGCGCCGCCCAGGGCATCCTCGCGCCGCCCGAA
>DATLFF010000062.1:0-3954 GCA_035524915.1 Gemmatimonadota bacterium
AGCGCATCAACGAGAACCAGAACACCGACAGCCCTTGCGGCGCCGACGAGGATCCCACGGACGGGGACGACGACGGGGACGACGAGGACGAGGGCGACCCGACGGTCGCGGAAATGACCATCTGCCACATCCCCCCCGGCAACCCCAACGCTCGGCACACCATCACCATCGGCGCCGCGGCCTGGCCCGCGCACCGGGCGCACGGGGACTACGAGGGCGCCTGCCAGTAGCCGAGGCGTTGTCTCGGCCCCCCGTCGGCTGACGCCGCCGTTCCGGCGGCCTGCACCGCCATCGGGGGGCGCACCCGCCCGGGTTGGGGAGTCGCTTTTCTCCCTCATGGCAGGTATATTCGGCGGCGTTCGGAAGGCCATGCCCGCCGGCGGGGGGAGGCGTCGCGCCACGCTCCTGGGGTGCGGGATGACGAGCGAGGCCACAACATCGTGACCCGCGGCCGGCGGGAGCCGGCATGGCGAAGACGATGGCGCTGGCCCTCCAGGACGCCCGGATCGACGCCGGGCTCGTCGACTACGTCAGCGCTCGTGGAACGTCCACGCGGCTCAACGCGAGCGTCGCCGATCCGCTCCGCCCTTTCCAACGCATTCGGCTTTGGCGGACACAACTGTTGCCTGGTATTCGGGCGCTGACAAAAGGAGAAAGCTGATGCGGCAGGTTTCGTTGCTCGTTTTGACCGGGGTATTCGGCCTCGGCCTCCGCCCCGTGCCGGCCGCGACCCCGGCGGCCGCGCAGTTCACCGTCGAGCGCGCCACCGACTGGGAGGCGCTGTTCGACCGCACCTCCGGCTGGACCGGCTCCGATGCGTGCTACTCGATCCCCCTCTCGGGCGTGGACGCTCCCGGCAGCGCGGCATTGGGCTCCACGCTGTTCCTGTTCGGCGACACGTTCATCGGCGAAGTGGGTGAGGACGGCGCGCGCCTCTCGGGCTTCAGCTTCGTCAACAACACCGCGGCCCGGCTCGACGCCGCGATCCCCGACCCGGCCGCGCTGACGTTCTCCTGGGGGACGAATCCCCAGGGCCAGCCAGACGCGGTGTTCACGCCGACGATCCCCGTGTCGGCCCCCCAGGACTGGTTCTGGCCGCAGGACGGGTTTTCCTCCGGTGGAACCGTTCGGATGTTCGGGTTGCGCCTGGAGCCGTCGAGCAGCTCCGTGGGCTTCTCGATTGTCGGGGTGTCGGTCCTGTCGTGGCCCGCCGCGGATCCGCTGCCATCACCGAACCTGGTGGAGACCGTGGCGCCGCTGTTCCTGCCCGGCGTCGACTGGATCGGCGACGTGGTGTTCGGGACGGCGGTGATGGCGAACACCGCCGCGGCGGGGGCGCCGTTTCCCGACGGATATCTCTACGTCTACGGCTACCGCAACGAGCCCTCCAACAAGCGGCTCCTGGCGGCCCGGGTCCTTCCCGACGACGTCGACGACTTCTCCCGGTGGCGCTTCTGGGACGGCGCGGCGTGGCAACCGGACATCGCCCTCGCCGCTCCCCTCACCGGCCGCGTCTCCGCGGAGCTGAGCATGACCCCTCTCCCCGACGGGCGGTTCCTGCTCGTGTTCCAGCTCGATACCATCAGCCGCAACGTCGTGGCGCGGGTGGCGAGCAGCCCGATCGGGCCGTTCGGCCCCACACGGCAGATCTGGCGTTGCCCCGAGCCGGACCAGTGGGACGGCGCCTGGTGCTACAACGCCAAGGCCCACCCGCACCTGTCGGGACCGGGGGAGCTGATCATCAGCTACAACGTGAACACCCAGAAGGTCCGCGATCTGGTCGGGATCGCCGAGATCTACCGTCCCCGCTTCATCCGCGTCCGCGTGGAGCCCTGAGGGCGCCCGCCCGCCCGCTCGCTCAGCGAATGTAGCCGAGGGCGCGCAGCCTCTCGCGCTGCTCCGGGCTCAGAGGATCAGAGACCTTGTGCACCGTCTTCGAGAGCTCCTCGCAGACGGCGACGTGCCGGGCGAGACTTCGGGCCGCCGCGGCCGCGGCCGCCTCCTCCGCGCCGGCGAGGCTCGTCGTCTGGGCGCGGTCCAGCTGCCGGTCGTAAAGCTCGACCCCACCGTCGGGGCGCGTCAGGTACGACCAGCGCGACGAGGTGACTGCCGCGGCGTGCAGTCTCTGGGGGCGCTGCGCCTCGATGATGTCGAACAGCTCGCTGAAGGCCAGGTCTGGCCACGGCGCCACCGCCTTCGCGCCCAGGAGCTGGGCAAAGCTCCGTCCCTGGCTCGGCCGGGAGTCGGGCTCCCCCGTCAGTGCGAGGATGGTCGGGCCAACGTCGATCAGCTGGACGACCTGAGCGAGCCGCCGCGCGTCGCGCGTGCCTCCGGGAGGCCGAATGATCAGCGGGACCCGGATCTGCTCGCCGTAGAGCGTGGTGCCGTGGGTCACCCGGCCGTGGTCGAGGAACTCCTCGCCGTGATCCGAGAGGACGATCACGTACGACTCCTCCGCAGACCCGACACGTCGAGGGCTCGCAGCAGGCGCCCGATCTGCTCGTCCGCGAAGGCGATCTCGCCGTCGTACAGGTCGACCAGCCGTTGCCGATCCTCCCGATCGACCTTCATTTCCCCGTGGGCGATTCGAACGAGCTGGGGGTTCGACCCGTCGATCGGGCCGGAATACCCGGGCGCGGCGAATCGCGCGCGGTGAGGCTCCGGCGGTTGGTAGCCGGAGTGGGGGTCCATGTAATGAAGGTAGAGGAAGATCGGTCCGCGCCGAGGCTGATCGAGCCACCGGATCGCGGCCTCGGTGACCTCCGCGGCATGCGCCGGTTCAGGGCCGGGGAGGGCGGCCTCTTCCTCTCCCCGCGCCACGCTTTTCAGCTCGACGAAGCGGTCGAAGCCCGCGGCGAACCCCATGGCCCTGCTGACGAGCACGAAGTTGGCGGAGAACCCGGCCGTCTGGTAGCCGCGCCGCCGGAACGCGGTCGCCAGCGTGTCGAGCGCCCCCGGCAGTACGGAGTTGAAGCGTTGGACTCCATGCACCGACGGGTAGGTCGAGGTGAACAGCGATCCGATCGAAGAGGAGGTCCATGACGACTGAGCGATGGCGTTGTCGAACACGTACCCGGAGGCGGAGAGCCGATCGAGGGTTGGACTCGTCGGCCGCGCGTACCCATAACAGCCGAGGTGGTCCGCCCGCAGGGCGTCGATGACGACCACGATCACACTGTACGGGCGAGAGGAGCAACCCGTGGCCGTGAGCAGCGCCGCCAGCATGGCGGCCCGCTGCGTTCCCGGCGTCACTACCGATCTCCGCGTCGGCCACGTCACCGCTCACCCGATCATGGCAGATGACGGGTCGCCTAGGGGTCGCGTGCCTCCCTCTCTTCCATGACCGGCGAGTGCGCACGACGGTCGGGCCCTATGCCGTGGAAACGCAGCCGGCTCACGGATCCTCCGGGATGCGAGCCAGACCGATCCAGGCGTTGTCGAGCCCGAGCAGTCGTGGGGCCTGGTCCCAGCCGCGGCCAAGGAGGGCCGTCAACGGCCCGCGTCCGGGGAGGCTTTCCCTTTGTCGAAGCTCGCGTACGTGTAGAACGGCGGGCGCGTTCACCCAGACGGCCCCGAACGCCGCGACCTCGCTGGTGGGATCGGCGTCCAGCAGCCTGATCACCGGTTGGCCCGCCAGGAGAGCCTCGCGATCCGATGCGCCGCCATGCGCCTCGTCCGTCAGGAAGGACTCCAGCGCGGCCGGCAGCGCGGTCTGCTCAGGGCCTCCACTCGCGGCTCCCGGCAGGAGCCCTGGAGGCACGGCTGCGAGCACGAGCGCAGAAGCGAAGCGCGCGGTCCAGTGCACCGACTCCCGCGCCCCGGGCCTCGGCGGCGCGGCCTGGCCCACGAGCGGCAGCAGGCACGCGGCCAGGGCGGGGTTCACGGACTAGTTCTACATTAGCGGCGGCGGCCAGGCCAGCGGACCGGCCACGCGCTCACCGGCTGCCGCCATTG
>DATLFF010000063.1:0-3408 GCA_035524915.1 Gemmatimonadota bacterium
GCCGCTCTCGCGCGCCGAGGCCCTCGAGGTGACCGCCATCCACTCGGCCTGGGGCCGGCTCTCGCCGGAGCGGCCCCTGATCGGGCGCCCGCCGTTCCGCGCGCCGCACCACACGGTGTCGACCGCGGCGCTCCTCGGCGGCGGCACCCCGATCCGGCCGGGCGAGGTGAGCCTGGCGCACCGCGGGGTGCTCTTCCTCGACGAGCTGCCGGAGTTCCGCCGCGACGCCCTGGAGGGGCTCCGCCAGCCGCTCGAGGACGGGGACGTGGTGATCGGCCGCGTCCACGCGCGGCACCGGTTCCCGACCCGCTTCCAGCTGGTCGCGGCGATGAACCCCTGCCCCTGCGGCTGGGACGGGGACCTCCGGCGGCGCTGCCGCTGTCCGTCCGGCGCCCCCGAGCGCTACCGCGGCCGGATCTCCGGGCCGCTCCTCGACCGGATCGACCTCCACGTGCCGGTCCGCGCGGTGCCGATGGCGGAGCTGGTGGATGCGCCGGCGGCCGAGCGCTCGGCGGTCGTCCGCGCCCGGGTCGAGGCGGCCCGCCGGCAGGCCCGCGGGCGCCGGGCGGGCGAAGCCGCGCGGATGGACCCCGCGATCCGGCGGCTCCTGGAGAGCGCCCACGAGCGGCTCGGTCTCTCGGCCCGCGCCCACGTGCGCGTGCTCCGCGTGGCGCGGACGATCGCCGACCTGGCCGGGGAGCCGCGAGTGGCGGCCGAGCACGTGGCCGAGGCGATCCAGTACCGGGCCCTCGATCACTTCGCCGCCCGCGCGCCGGCGTGATCCGGTGGAGGCGGACGAGCACCAGCGGCGCGTGATCGAGAGCCGGGCGCGGACGATCCGACTGGTGGCGCCGGCGGGCTCGGGGAAGACCGGCACGATCGTCGGCCGGGTGCTGCGCCGGATCCAGGAAGGGGTGCCCGCGGAGCGGATCCTGCTCCTGACGTTCGACCGCTCGGCCGCGGCCTCGGTGGCCGCCCGGCTGGCGCGCGCGGCGGCGGGCGGGCCGGCGCCGCGGGTCTCGACGCTCAACGCCTTCGGCTACCGGCTGTTGCGGGAGCGGGTGCCCGCCGAGCACGCGCCGGTCGCCCCGGCGGAGACCTGCCTGGAGCTGGCCGCCGAAGGGATCGAAGCCCTCGCCCGCGCCAGCCCGGCGCGGCGGGCCGCACTCCCCGAGTGGATCGACGCGGGCGCCGCGCTCGGCCTCCACGCGCTCCTCAAGAACGCGCTGCTGGACCCTCACGAGCTCGACCCGGACCGGCTCACCCGGCTCCTCCTTTCTAGCCGTCCCGCCGCCGCCTACCTGCCGCTCGACCGGGGAAGGGGGACGGTGGAGGCGGCCATCGAGGCGATCGCCTGGCTCTACCGGGCATACGAGGAGGGGATGCGGCGGATCGGCCGGCTCGACTTCGACGACCAGAAGCTCCGCGCCTGCGCCGCGCTCGCCTCCTCGCCCCGGCTGGCGCGGGAGGTCGCGGGGGCCTACGACGAGGTGATCGTCGACGAGTTCCAGGACGTGAACCGGCTCGACTTCGAGCTGGTCCGCGCGATCGCGCGCCGCGCGCGGCTGGTGGTGGCCGGGGACGACGACCAGGCGATCTACGGCTTCCGCGGCTGCACCTCGGAGTTCATCGTGGACCTGGAGCGCCGCCTGGATCGCGCGGTCGCCTCCCACGAGCTCGCGATCAACTACCGGAGCCCGCCCGAGGTCCTGGCCCACGCCGAGCGGCTGATCCGCCGGAACCCCGGCCGGATCCCCAAGCGTCCGGTGGCGAGCCGGACCGACGCGGCCGAGATCGTGCGGCTGGTCCACCCGGACGGCGAATCAGAGGCCGCGGCCGTGGCCGAGTGGGTCCGCCGGGCGGTCGAGTCGGCCGGCGGCCGGTGGGGAGAGGTGGCGATCCTGGTCCGGCTCCACGCCCAGGCGCCCCCCTTCCGCGAGGCGCTTCGGGCGCGGGGGGTGCCGGTGCGGGTGGAGGTGCCGGCTGTTCCTGGCGACGCGCCGGAGGACCGAGAGTCGACCGACGGGGAGGGCCGGGACGCGGTCGAGATCCGGACCTACTTCAAGGCGAAGGGCTCCCAATGGCCGACCGTGGTGCTCGTCGGCTGCCATGAGGGAGTGATCCCCCACGAGCGATCGCTGGTCGAGGACGAGCGGCGGCTCTTCTACGTGGGGATCACCCGCGCGGGGAAGCGGCTGGTCGTCTCGAGCGTGGCGCCCGGGAGCGGCCGCGTCCGGCCGAGCCGGTTCCTGGCCGAGGCGGGGCTGGACGGGGAGTGAAGTGGGGTGGGGAACCGCCCGATGCGGGACCGGAAGGGTTCCCACGGGTCCGATTGCGGGCGCGGGAGGTCCGCCGCGCCCGCTGCCTCGCCGCGCCTCGCCGCGGCCCTCCGCCCCGGTGGGCGTGGCTGGCGGCGGGCGTGCTCCTGGCGTGGATGGCGCGCTGCGCCACGGCGGTGATGACGTAGAGGAGCTCCATCCCCGGCGCCGCGCCCTCCTGTGACGGTTCCCCCGCGCTCCCGCTAGGTTGACCGGGTGTCCGCCCCCCTCCGCCTCCAGGCCCTCGTCCTCCCCGTCGGCGAGGTTCCGCCGGTCGAGAAGCTCTACCGCTGGGCGCTCGGCATGAAGCCGGCGGAGGAGGAAGGCGCGCTGGGGTGGGGGAGCGAGGACCAGGTCCGGCTCGAGGCCGCCCGGGCCGCCCGCGCCGCCGGCGCGCCGGAGCCGGAGGAAGCGGTGGTCCTGCGGATGCCGGGCATGCCGCTCGCGGAGGCCGCGGCCTGGCTGGCCGAGCGCGACCTCGTTCCCGTGGCCGCGGCCGTGCCGCCCGCCGACGAGGCCGCGGCCCGCGACGCCTGGCCCGGGGCGGCGATCGAGCGGCTGGAATCGCCGGAGCTCGCCAACCGCGTGATCGTGTCGGTCCGGGGGCCCGCCCCGCCGCGGATCGACCTCTTCTTCCCGGTCCCGCGCGAGACGGTCGTCGCCCGGGGCGGGATGGGGCCGTTCCTGTGGCGGAGCGGCGACAAAAAGGGGCTCGAGATCCCGGGCCTCCTCGGCGTCACGACCGGCGCGCCCGACCCGGAAGCGCAGCGCGTCTTCCTGACGGGGCTCGGGCTGACCGAGATGGAGCCCGGCGGTCCGCTGGCGATCGGCGACCATCAGTGGCTCGTCGAGGAGCGCGACCCGCCGGGGATCTACGGCTGGGCCGCCGCCGTCTCCGACGCGAAGGTGAAGGACCTGGCCCGCACGATGGGGCATCTCGGGGCCGACTACCGGCTGGACGGCAACCGCCTGGTGGCCGCCGATCCGGCCGGCCGGGTGATCCTCGTCCACGGCGTTCGCTCCGCGTGAGCCGCGTTGCGTGGCCCCGGGGGCGCTCCTAGTTTCGCCGCCCATGACCGGACCGGCCCTC
>DATLFF010000064.1:0-2239 GCA_035524915.1 Gemmatimonadota bacterium
CCTGGCTGATCGCGGTGTTCGTGCGGAAGTACGGGATCGCCCCGGACGGCGGGCGGGTTCCGCACTACTACCCGGTCGAGTCGGTGGGCCTGGCGACCGGGTTCCTGATCGCCGCCGTCCACCGCGCCGGGCTCGCCTGCCTCACCCACACGCCCAGCCCGATGGGGTTCCTGAACGAGATCCTGGAGCGCCCGGCGAACGAGAAGCCGTTCCTGCTCCTGGTGGTCGGCTACCCCGCCCCTGAAGCGGCGGTCCCCGACATCTCGCGGAAGCCGCTGGAGGAGATCGTCACGTTCGTGGAGGGGTCCCCGCCCGGCTGAGCCGGGGCCCCCCGTCGCGTCCCCGGTTCCGGAAGGAGGCCGTCCCGTGCCGCCCCGAAAGCACGACGTCCACGCGAAGCTCAACGTCCCCCGCCTGGCCCGCGCCGGCTCGAGCCTCTCGCTCGAGATCTACGCCGAGGGCGAGAAGATCGGCACGCTCGAGCTCGGCCGCGGCTCGCTCTTCTGGCGCGGGGGCAAGCGGGTGAAGCGAAAGAAGATCGAGTGGAGCCGCTTCGCCGAGCTGATGGACGAGATCGCCTACGGGGAGGGCTGACGCGGGGCCGGGGAGCGGCGGGCGCTACTCCTTCAGCCAGTCCACCAGCAGGTGCCGCGTGATCTGCCGGTTCATCGCCGCGATCGACTCCATGAGCGGGATGTCCTTGGGGCAGACCTCGACGCAGTTCATCGACTTGGCGCAGTTGGCGATCCCGCCGGGCCCCATGAGCGCTTCGTAGCGCTCGCTGGCGAGCTGCTCGCCGGTGGGATGCAGGTTCATGAAGCGGGCCCAGGAGATCGGCGCGGCGCCCACGAACGTGGCCGGCCCCTCGGGCACGGGATTGTCGGGGTGCTCCGGATTCACCTGCGGGCAGGCGTCCACGCACGAGCCGCACGAGATGCAGCGGGAAAGCCAGTACGCCTCCTCCCGCACCCGCTCGTCCATCCGCGGCCCGGGACCCTGATCGTGCGTTCCGTCGATCGGCACCCAGGCGTCCACTCGCCGGTAGTGGTCGAACAGCCGCTGACGGTTCACGACCAGGTCGCGGCGCACCGGGAACTTCTGCATCGGCTCCAGCGTGATCGGCTGCTCCAGGTCGGCCACCAGCGCCGAGCACGATTGCCGCACCCGGCCGTTCACCAGCATGGTGCAGATCCCGCACACCTCCTCGAGGCAGCTCATCGCCCACGCCACCGGCGTGGTCTTCCGGCCCTCGGCGTCCACCGGGCTCCGGCGGATCTCCATCAGGCATTCGATCACGTTCATGTTGGGATAGAGCGGTACCTCGAAGGCCTGCCACCAGGGCTCCGAGCCGGGAGCGTCCTGGCGCTTCACCCGGAGGCGCACGGTGCCGATCCGCTCCCGCTCTCCGGTCCCCGGGGGCGGGATCTCGATGTCCATCTCGGCGCGCGATTGGTCGGTCATCGAGACTCCCTCACAGGATGTCCTTCCGGTACTGCCGCGGCCGCGGCGGGACCAGCGAGGCGTCCACCGGCTCGAACGACAGGCGCGGCCCGTCCGGCGTCCACTCGGCGATCGTGGTCGCGAGCCAGCTCTCGTCGTCCCGGTCGGGGTAGTCCGGCCTCAGGTGCACCCCGCGGCTCTCTTTCCGCTCGATCGCGCCCCGCACCATGACCCGCGCGAGCTCCAGCATGTCGCGAAGCTGCCGGGTGAAGACGACCGGGTGGTTCACCCACGTGCCCGAGTCCGGCACGCCGATGCGCTCCCATCGCTCCACCAGCTCCAGGATCTTCGCTTCGGTCTGGCGGAGCTTGTCCTCCTTCCGGACGACCGTGCAGTAGCGGGTCATCCAGTCCCCCAGCTCGCGATGCAGGTCGTACGGATTCTCGCTCCCGTCCATCGCCAGGATCCCGGCGACCCGCTCCTCCTCGCGGGCCACCGCCGCGTCGAAGATCGAGGACGGCGCGTCGCCCGCCAGCCGGCCGAGGCCGCCCGCGTAGTCGATCATCTTCGGGCCGCCCTTCATGCCGTCGAACGTGCATGAGACCAGCGCGTTGGCGCCCAGCCGGTTGGCGCCGTGATACTCGTAGTTCGCCTCGCCGCCGCTGAAGACGCCGGGGATCGAGGTCATCAGGTCGTAGTCCACCCACATCCCGCCCATCGAGTAGTGGACGGCCGGGAACACTTTCATGGGGACCTTCCGCGGGTCCTCCCCCATGAACTTCTCGTAGATCTCGAGCAC
>DATLFF010000065.1:0-9237 GCA_035524915.1 Gemmatimonadota bacterium
GGGATGACCTGGACGGTGGCCCCCAGGTAGTCGCCGCGCCGCTCCTTGGCGATCACGTTGGAGTAGATCCGGCCGGTCGTGACGTTGTTGGCCTGGGAGAGCGAGCGGTCGATGAACCGCTCGTAGTGGCCGAGATCCAGATCGGTCTCGGCGCCGTCGTCCGTGACGTAGACCTCCCCGTGCTGGAACGGGCTCATGGTCCCGGGATCGACGTTGATGTAGGGATCGAACTTCTGGATCGTGACGGACAGGCCGCGCGCCTTCAGCAGCATCCCCAGCGAGGCCGCGGAGATGCCCTTCCCCAGCGAGGACACGACCCCCCCGGTGATGAAGATGTACCTGGTGCGCGGGGATCCGGTCATGTTCGGGCTCGCTCGGGGGCCTGCGGGTCCTCGTAAAGCATCAATGTAACGCCGGCGGCTTCCGCGCGTCGAGCGCGGCATCGGCGCGCTCGAGGTCGGCGGGGGTGTCGATTCCGATCGAACGGGTGGCGAACTCCACGCACCGGATCGTCCGGCCCAGCTCCAGGATCCGGAGCTGCTCCAGCCGCTCGGTCCGCTCGAGCCGGGTGGGCGGCGCGGCCACGAACGCGTCGAAGGCGGCCCGGCGGTAGGCGTAGAGCCCCACGTGGATCCGGGTCGGGTCGCCGTGCGGGATCGGGGCGCGGCTGAACCAGAACGCCCGTCCGTCGTCGGCCACGGCGACCTTGACGAGGTCCGGATCGGCCGGGTCCTCGCCCGGCCGGAGCGGTCGGACCAGCGTAGTCACGTCCGCGTCCGAGGTCTCCACGGCGTGAATGGCGGCGTCGATCGCTGCGCTCTCGAGGAGCGGCTCGTCTCCCTGGACGTTCACCACGACCGTCGCCCCGGCCGCCTCGGGGTCCGCCTCCAGCAGGTGGGCGATCCGGTCGCTCCCGGACTCCGCCGGGCGGTCGAGGACGACGGCCCGCGCTCCGGCCGCCTCGGCGGCCCGACCGATCTCGGGGTGATCGGTGACCACCGCCACCCGGTCCACGCGCTCCGCGGCCAGGGCGGCCTCAACCACCCACGCCACGACCGGCCGCCCGCGGAGCGGAGCCAGCGGCTTTCCCGGGAACCGGCGGGCGCCCCACCGGACGGGGATCGCCGCCAGGATCATCGGCGAGACCCTACGGGACGTCGAACCACGGCGAGAGCACGAACACCGCCTTCCACGTCTCGTCCTCGATGCCGTAGGCGCCGAAGAGCCCCACATAGCGGAGCCGCCCGTGCGCCGCCAGGCCGCCGCCGACGCTGGCCCGCCACTCCGGGTCCTCGCCTTCGGACCAGGCGTCTCCCACGTCGGCCAGGGCGACCACGTAGAGAGTCTCGAACATTCCGGCGGACCCCGGGAGCGCGAGGTGGGCGCGGACATTGGCCAGCGCCATCTGCTCGCCCACCAGCGGCTCGATCAGGGCGTCGTATCCCGCGAGGGACCCGGCACCGCCCAGCCGCCACAGGAACTGGGACGGCAGCTCCCCGTCTCCCAGGAGCCCCCCACCCATCGCCCGTACGGCGGCGTAGGACCGACCCCCCAGGGGCACCCACAGGCGCGCGTCGCCGAGGCCCCACTGGAAGTCGTAGTCCCCGCCGAACCCCCACTGGTCCACCTGGGCGGACACGAGGATCCCGCGCGTCGGATACTCGGGCACGTTCCGCGAGTCGAACGCGGCGCGCAGCCCGAGGGCGCGCCCGCGCCCCTCGTCGATGGGCGGGTTGACCGGCCAGCCGTCCTCGTCCAGCTCGGGCGGCTCCCCGTCGTTCGGGCGGTCCCCCTCGTCGCCGGACCCGTCGAAGAGGGCGAACGGCTCCACGCTCTCCAGCGATCCGTACTCGTCGTCCCGCCAGCGAAGGCGCACCGTGACCGGCCAGCGCACGAACGACCGCTCTCCCCATAGCTCGTAGCCCGTGCGCTCGAAGTAGGTGCGGTCGTCGTCGGCCAGGACCACGGACAGGAACGAGTTGGCGAGATCGCCGCGCTGCCACCGCTGGTGGGTGTCGGTGATCGAGTGGACCCGGCCGCCGATCGTGATCCCCGCGGGGGGGATCTCACGAAGCGCCACAACGTCCCATCCGACGTCGCCGCGCTCGGAACGGAACACCGGCCCGAAGGCCAGCTCCGTGCGCGGCTGGCCCGGCAGGTCCTTCAGGCCCGCCGCGAGGCCGAAGGCCAGTCCGTCCACCCCGTTGTACTCGTGGACCACGATCCCCCAGATCCCCTTGGGCTCGATCGGAAAGCCGGCCGGGCGCGCCTCGTAGGCGACGTAGATCCGATCCGGGTCCGTCCGGTCCACCCGCACCGGCTCCTCGCGGAGCCACGTCTGGCGGCCCCGCACCTGCGCCATGGTCGAGCCGTTGAGCATCCCTCCCAGCACCGTCAGGTCGCCGCCGATCTCGGCCCCCGGCCGGAGCGTGACCTCGCTGCCGACCGCGACCACGTCGTCGGTGACCCGTCCTTCGATGAGCAGCCGGCCGCCGATCTGGACGATCGACCCCAGATGCAGCGCTCCGCGCTCGATGGTCGTGTCCTCGCCGGTCACCAGCGCGTCCCGGGACTCCAGCGCCGACCGAAGGATCCGCGCGGTCGCCGTGGGCAGGCGCGGGTCGAGCTCCACCGCCGGCGCCTGGGCGAGGAGCGCCGTGGCCGGCACGAAGACGAGCGCGAGCGCACAGAGGAACTGGATCGTTCGCGAAACCGGCATTCGGGAGCGCCTCCTGCTCGAAATCAGGCCCGGGGGTGATAGCGACGGTGCTCGGCGCGCAGGTACGGAGAGTCGACGTGCGTGTAGATCTGCGTGGTGGTGATGTCGGCGTGCCCGAGCATCTCCTGCACCGCCCGCAGGTCGGCTCCCCGTTCCAACAGATGGGTAGCAAATGTATGGCGGAACGTGTGCGGGGTCACGGGCCGATCGATTCCGGCCTTGTCGACCCACCGCCGCACCACGGTCCACGCCCCCATCCTCGACAGCGGCCGGCCGCGGTGGTTGAGGAACAGGGCGTCCTGGCTTCCCGCCCCTTTCAGGAACGCGCGCTCGTTCTCGACCCATTCCAGCGCCGCCTCGATCGCGCGACGGCCCACGGGAACGATCCGCGCGCGGTTCCCCTTCGGCCCGATCCGCTCCCGCGCCGTGCCGCGCCCGCCGCGCCGCTGGATGGTCCGTTCGGCCGGAACGAGCCGCACCACCCGCTCCTCCCAGTCGCACTCGGAGAGGCGCACGGCGATGAGCTCCGAGATCCGGACTCCCGTGGCGTAGAGGAACTCGAGCATCGCGCGGTCCCGCCGACCCAGCCGGCGCGAGACGTCGACGACCGATATCACGCGTTCGACCTCGTCCAGCGAGAGGACGGACGGGAGGCGGCGCGGCCGGCGGGGAGCGTCGATGGTCCCGGTCGGGTCCGCCATCCGCTCGCCGGTGTCGATCCGCCAGCGGAACCAGCCCCGAAGGCTGGAGAGCTTGCGCGCCACGGTCGTCGCCTTCAGCCCTCGCTCCCGCATGGAGCCGAGCCAGGCCCGGACCGCCTCCCGCGAGTCCGGATCGTGGCCGGCGGAGCGGGCGAAGCCGCGGTAGCGCTCCAGGTCGGCGCGGTAGGCCGACACCGTCCGCTCCGACAGTCCTCGTTCGAGGCGCAGGTGATCGATCCACCGCTCGACTCGCCGGCTCACGGCGCTGGCCGGACCTCTCCGCCGAGGAACGGGTTGTCGCGCCGCTCCCGGCCGATGGTGGAGGGTCCCATGTGGCCCGGCAGGACGCGGGTCTCGTCGGGCAGGGTCAGGAGCTTCGAGCGGATCGCTCCGATCAGAGTCTCGTAAGAGCCGCCCGGGAAGTCGGTCCGGCCGATCGATCCCTGGAACAGCGCGTCTCCGCTGAAGACGACCCCGTCCGCCGGCCACCAGTAGCAGACGCTCCCGGCTGCGTGGCCCGGCGTGTGGAGGACCCGCACCTCGCGGCCCAGTAGCTCCAGCCGATCGCCGTCCACCACCGGCGTGAAGTCGACCGGCGCGGTGATCGGGTAGCCGGCGAAGGCCGACAGGTTCTCGTCCGCGTCGTGCAGCATCGGCTCGGCGTCGGGGTGCAGATAGACGGGCGCGCCGGTGGCCTCGACCACCGCAGGAAGGGCCTGGATGTGGTCGCCGTGGGCGTGGGTCTGGAGCACGGCCGCGAGCGAGAGGCCGCGCGACGCGAGCTCGTGCAGGAGCCGCTCGGCCTCCGCGCCCGCGTCGACCAGGACGGCCTCGCCCGGAGCGCGCTCCCACGCCAGCCACGCGTTGGCCTGAAACGGCCCCACCGGAATCTGCAGGATCTCGAGCACGACAGGAGGATAGCGATCGGATTTCTCGCGGTCATCTCTGGCGCTCCGGCGCGCCATTCCCAAAGTTACGGACGCCGTGCACGCCATCGACCGGGAAACCCAGTGAGGGTCTGCCTCCTCACCGACGCCTACGCCGGCTCGGCCTCGCCGCTCAAGGAGGTCGATCTGCCGTGCGATCCGCGTCCGTGGCTCCCCGGCGCGGAGTGGACCTGGGTGGAGCTCGACAAGGCCACCGCCGTGCCGCGGGTCATGGACCTCACGCACGACGGCTACGACGTTTTCTTCAATCTCTGCGACGGATCGTGGGACGAGGACCGGCCCGGGATCGAGGTGGTCCAGGCGCTCGAGCGGCTGGAGCAGGCCTACACGGGCGCCACGCCGGAGTTCTACGATCCCAGCCGCGAGGCGATGAAGCGGGTCTGCCACGCCTGGGGGATCGACACGCCGGGCTACGTGGTGGCCGCCGCCGACCCCGACGTGGAGCGGGCCGCCGACACGCTCCGCTTCCCGCTGATCGTCAAGCATCCCAACAGCTACTCGAGCCTCGGGATGACGCGGGAATCCCGCGTCGAGACCGCGGCCGCGCTGCGCGAGCAGTTCACCCGCATGCGGGAGGCCTACGGCGGCGCGCTGATCGAGGAGTTTGTCGAGGGGCGGGAGTGCACCGTGCTGGTGGCGGAGAACCCCGACGACGCCCGCCGGCCGCTCACCTACACGCCGGTGGAGTGGATCTTTCCCCCCGGCGAGACCTTCCAGCATTTCGACGTGAAGTGGCACGACTGGTGGATGGTGCCGGGGAAGCCGGTCGAGGACCCGGATCTCGACGCGCGGCTCCGGGAGGATTCCGCGCGGTTCTTCCGGGGGCTGCGCGGCACCGGCTTCGCCCGCACCGACGTGCGGGTGGACGCCGACGGCCGGGCGTGGATGCTCGAGATCAATCCCAACTGCGGCATCTACTACCCCGAGAGCGCGCCCAGCGGGGCGGATCTCGCGCTCATGTTCGACCCGGCCGGCTACGAGGGGTTCACCGAGCGGCTGGTGACGGCGGCGATCCGGCGGCGGGATCGCCGGCGCCGGCCGTGGAGCGTGCGGCACGGCCGGGACAACGGGTACGGGATCCACGCCCGACGGGCGATCCACGAGGGAGAGCGGATCCTGGCCTACGAGGCGACTCCGCACCGGCTGGTCACCCGGAGCCGGGTCGAGCGGGATTGGGGTGAGCCCGACGCCACGTGGTTCCGTAGCTACGGCTGGCCGTTGACCGACGAGGTGTGGGTCGTCTGGAGCCACGACCCCGAGGAGTGGCGGCCGATCAACCACTCGTGCGACCCCAACGCGTGGCTGGACGGCCTCGACGTGGTGGCCCGCCGTCCGATCGAGCCGGACGAGGAGATCACGATGGATTACGCCACCTTCTGCAACGAGCTCATGCCTTGCTTCGAGTGCGCCTGCGGCGCTCCCGGATGCCGCCGGACGATCACCGGCGAGGACCACCTGGCCGACTTCGTGGCCCGCTACGGGGACCACGTCTCCGACTACGTGCGGCGGAAGCGGCAGGAGGCGGGCGTGGTGGGGTAGGTCCGGGCGCGCTTCGCTTCCGCCCGGCGGGCGGCCCGGGCCACCACGGGGTCGGCGTCGGCCGCGGCCACGGCGAGCGCGGCGTCGGAGCCGCGGCCGGTGTTCCCGGCCACGACGGCGGCGTTCCGCACCAGGCCCTGGCGGCGCGTCCGCTCGACGGCGGTCTCGCCGAAGCGGCGGTCGAACTCCTCCTCCGTGAGCGTCATGAGATCGTCGAGCGAGTCCGGCCAGGCTCCGTCCCGCGGGGCGAGCCGCGGCTCGACGCCCTCGGGGGCCTTCCGGTTCCACGGGCAGACGTCCTGACAGATGTCGCATCCGAAGAGCCAGTCGCCGAGGCCGTCCTCCTCGTCGGGAGACAGGTCCCCGCGATGCTCGATCGTGCGGTAGGAGATGCAGCGGCGGGCGTCCAGCAGGTACGGCTCCACGATCGCGTCGGTGGGGCAGGCGTCGATGCAGGCGGTGCAGCTCCCGCAGTGGTCGCTCCCGGGTGCGTCGGGAACGAGCTCGGCGGTCAGGAGGAGCTCGCCCAGGAAGAGGAAGGAACCGAGCCGCCGATCGAGCAGCAGCGTGTTCTTCCCCCGCCAGCCGAGGCCCGCCTGCTCCGCCCAGTACCGCTCCATCACGGGCCCGGAGTCGACGTACGGCCGCCCCTCGACCGACGGGTCGAGCTCGCGGCAGAAGCCGAGCAGGTCGTGGAGCCGGTCCTTGAGCACGCGGTGGTAGTCCTCGCCGCGAGCGTACGCGGCCACGCGCGTGCCCGGCGGCTCGGACGGACCCCCCTGTCGGTAGACCATCGCCACGCAGACGACCGAGCGGCATCCCGGCACCAGCTCCCGCGGGTCCACCCGCTTCTCCGGCCAGTTCTCCATCCATCCCATCGACGCGTGGTGCCCGCGGGCGAGCCACTCGGACAGGAGCCCGGATTCCTCGACCCGGCCGGCGCGCGCGATGCCGACCTTGTCGAAGCCGAGTGCCGCGGCCCGCGCCTTGATGCGGCGGGTCAGCTCCGCGGGGCTCACAAATATATTTGTGAACATGCGGCGGGGGACGCCGGACCCGGCGGATTCCACCGGCCGGCCGGCGCCGACCCGGCCACGCCCCCGCTCACGGGGCCGCCTCCGGCGCCGGCACTCCGGATGCGACTCCGGCGGGGTCCCCCTCCGCCGGGATCTCGATCGCCTCGGCCACCCGTTCGGCCAGCGCCCGGCTGAAGCCCGGCACCTTGGCGATCTCGGCGGGGCCGGCGTCGCGGATCCGCGCCACCGAGCCGAAGTGATGGAGCAGCGCCGCCCGGCGCTTGGGCCCGATGCCCTCCACGGCGTCCAGCTCGCTAGCGATCGTCCGCCGGCTGCGGAGCTTCCGGTGGTAGGTGACGGCGAAACGGTGGGCCTCGTCGCGGATCGCCTGGACCAGCTGGAGCGCCGGCGAGCGTCGCGGCAGCCACACCGGGTCGCGCCGGCCGGAAAGCCAGATCTCCTCTTCGCGCTTGGCGATGCCGATCGTGTCCACGTCCTCCAGCGCGCCGACTTCGGCGAGGACGGTACGCGCGGAGCCCAGCTGCCCCTTCCCGCCGTCGATCACCAGCAGGTCCGGCAGATCCTCGTCGTGGTCCAGGAGCCCGCGGAAGTACCGCTCCACCACCTCCGCCATCATGGCGAAGTCGTCCTGGCCCTCCCCGTACTTGATCTTGAAACGCCGGTAGCCGGCTTTGAGCGGCTTGCCGTTGGCGAACGTGACGACGGATCCCACGCTGTCCCGGCCCTGGATCGTCGAGATGTCGACGCACGCGATCCGTTGTGGAATGTTCGACAGGGACAGCGCGGCCTGAAGCTCGAGCACCGACTCGGTCGCGCGCTCGGTGGCCCGCGCGGCGTGGAGCCGCCGCTCCTCCAGCAGGTACCGCGCGTTCTTCTCCGCCAGCCGGACCTGACGCGCCTTCTCGCCCCGCCGCGGGACGTGGAGCCGCACCACCCGGCCCGCGCGCTCCCGCAGGGCCTCCTCGAGGAGCGGGCGGTCCTCGAAGTCGAACGGCAGCAGGATCTCGCCCGGCACAGCGCCCTCCGCGGGCGCCTCGCCCCGCAGGTAGTGGCGCGCCAGGAAGAGCGACAGCGCCTCCCCGGGGGCGGCGTCCTGAACCCGGCCGAGAACCAGGTGCTCCTCCCCCAGCACCCGGCCGTCGCGGACGCGCAGGACCAGTCCCAGCGCCTCGTCGCCGATCACCGCCAGCCCCACCAGGTCCCGATCCTCGCCCGAGAGGCTCGCCACCCGCTGGCCCTCACGAATCTCCTCGAGCTGCTCGATCTGGCGGCGGTACTGGTCGGCGCGCTCGAACTGGAGCCTCCCCGCCGCCCGCTCCATGCGCTCCTCGAGCGCCCGCTCGGCGGCCCGGGTGTCGCCCGCCAGGAAGGCCACCACGCGGTCGATCATCGCCCGGTACTCCGCTTTCGAGACGTAGCCCACGCACGGGGCCTCGCAGCGGTCGATGTGGTACTCCAGGCACGGGCGCGACGGCGTCTCGTCGAGGAGCCGGTAGCGGCAGGTCCGGACCGGGAAGAGATCCCGCACCAGCGCCAGGTTCCGCCGCAGGAGCTTCACCCGCGTGTAGGGGCCGAAGTAGCGCGCGCCGTCCTGGACCACCCGCCGCGTGACGTAGACCCGCGGGAAGTCCTCGTTCAGCGTGACCTTGATGAAGGGATACGACTTGTCGTCCCGCAGTATGACGTTGAACCGCGGATCGTGCTCCTTGATGAGGTTGGACTCCAGGAGCAGCGCTTCCGCCGCCGACCCCGTCACGATGTAGTCGAGACCGGCGGCGTGGCGCATGAGGACGCGCGTCTTGTCGGGGAGCGCCGCCGGCGGCTGCAGGTAGGAGCGCGCGCGGGCCCGTAGGTCGGCGGCCTTCCCGACGTAGAGGACCCGCCCGTCCTTCCCCCGGAACAGGTACACGCCGGGCTTCCGGGGAAGCCGCTGGATCGTCTCGCGGACCGCGCTCATGGACGTAAATCTAGCCCCGGAAAGGGCTTTCCGCACTGCGACCGGGCCGGATGTCGCGCCCTGTCGCACTTGCGCGACGGCGTCGGGAACGCGGCCTTCGGATCCGGAGTCGAGGGCCCCCGGGCCCTCAGCGCCGCAGCCGGCGGAGCGCCGGGCCGAGCTCCGAAACGCCGAGCGCGCGGGCGACCCCGAGGTAGACGGCCGCCACCCCGGCGTAGAGCGCGCCGGTGGCGGCCAGGCGGGCCACCAGCCCCCATCCCTCCCAGCGGTCCAGCATCCAGAGGTAGGGTCCGGCGCCGGCCAGCCCCGCCGCGGCCGCCGCGAGCAGGGCGACCCG
>DATLFF010000066.1:0-16106 GCA_035524915.1 Gemmatimonadota bacterium
TCCATCTCCTGGATCAGCCGGTCGATCGTGTCCGGGATCTCCATCACGAACGGACTCACGCCCCACAGCAGCGCCATCCGGTTGCGAACCCGCTCGTACGGAGTGAACGCGACCAGCGGGACGGAAGGGCGGAACTTGGACAGGAGCCCCGCGGTCGAGCCGGACTGCGTGAACGCCACGATGTACCGGGCGTCCACCTCCGCCGCCACCAGCGTGGCGGCGTCGCAGACCGCCTCGGCGAAGTCGTCGGTCCGCTCCTCGACCGCGTGGGCCGGCCGCGGCCAGCGCTCCATCTCGGTCTCGGCCGCCACGATGATCCGCTCCATCATCTCGACCGCGGCCACCGGGTAGAGGCCCGTGGCCGTCTCCGCCGAGAGCATGACCGCGTCGGTGCCGTCGTAGATCGCGTTCGCCACGTCGGAGGCCTCCGCCCGCGTGGGGCGAAGCGAGGCCGTCATCGACTCCAGCATCTGGGTCGCCACGATCACGATCTTCCGCGCCTCGTTCGCCCGGTGGATGATCGCCTTCTGCAGAATCGGCACGCGCTCGGGCGGGAGCTCCACACCCAGGTCGCCGCGCGCGATCATGACCCCCGCGGCCTCCTCCAGGATGCCGTCCAGATTCTCGACCGCCTGTGGCTTCTCGAGCTTGGCGATCACGGGGACGTCGCCGTCGCAGGCGCGGATCTCCTCCTTGAGCTCGACCAGGTCCTCGCGCCGCCGGACGAACGACAGCGCCACGTAGTCCACCCCGTGCTCGCAGCCGAACCGGATGTCGGCCCGGTCCTTCTCGGTCAGGGCGGGGGTCGAGATCGCCACGCCCGGCAGGTTGATCCCCTTCTTCTCCTTGAGGAGCCCCCCCTCCACCACCCGGGTGCGCACCATCTGGCCGCTCTCCACCTCCTCCACCGCCAGCACCAGTCGGCCGTCGTCCAGCAGGATCCGGTCGCCGGGGGCGACGTCCTGCGGGAGCTCGCGATAGGTGGTGGTGAGGACCTCGCGGGTGCCGTTGCCGTCCCCCGCGTGGAGGCGCACGGTCTCGCCCGGCACGAGCTCGACCGAGCCCCCATCGATCCGGCCGACCCGGATCTTGGGCCCCTGGAGGTCCTGCATGATCGCGCACGGCCGGCCGACGCGTTCGGCGGTCTCGCGGACCAGGGCGATCGTGCGGGCGTACTCCTCGTAGTTGCCGTGGGAGAAGTTCAGCCGGGCGCAGTCCATCCCCGCGCGCAGCAGCGCTTCCAGCACCTCCGGGTCCTCGCTCGAGGGCCCCAGCGTGCACACGATCCTGGTCCGGGTGAGGCGATCCATGAAGTCGGCGGAAGTTAGACGGAATCCGTTTGCCGCGCAGGGTAGGGGGCCGTAAATTCATAAGTTGGAGTGGGGCTGTAGCTCAGTTGGGAGAGCGCCTGAATGGCATTCAGGAGGTCGTCGGTTCGATCCCGATCAGCTCCACCAATCCACCCGCCATGAAACGGGGCCCCGACGGGGCCCCGTTTTTCGTTCCGACTCCGGACCGCGCCGGTCTCAGACGCGCCGTCCGGTCACCAGCCGGTAGATGATCACGATCACCACGATCACGAGCAGGAGGTGGATCAGGCCTCCGGCGACTTCGAAGACCATCCATCCCAGAAGCCACAGAATCAGCAGGATCACGATCAGCGTCCACAGCACGGAGCACCTCCTTCGGCTAGAGGATTCCTACGCGTCACCGGGAGTGTAGTCCACCGGCGCGCCCGCGTCACCCGTCTACGGCTGGAGCCGCGCCGCGAAGAAGTCCACGATCCGCCCCACGATCTGCGACTCGGTGGGATTCATGCCCGCCTGCTCCAGGCCGTGCCCGCCATTGGCCACCACCACCAGCTCCGATTGCACACCGGCCCCCTGAAGCGCGGCGTTCAGGGCCTGGGACTGCGCGAGCGGGACGATCGTGTCCTCGTCGCCGTGGAAGATGAGGAACGCGGCGTCTCCCGCGGAGACGTGCGTGACCGGGCTCGCCTGGATGAGGATCGCCGACTGCGGGTCGCTCGTGGTGAAGACCGGCGGGAAGGTCGCCCGCGCCTGAGGCGGCCAGTCGTCCGAAGTGAGGTCCGCCGGACCGTAGAGGTCGACCACGCTGGAGACGCGGGAGGAGTGCCCGGCCCACTCCCCACTCCCCAGCACGCCCTCGTCGGCCGTTCCCAGCATGGCCACGATGTGGCCCCCCGAGCTCGAGCCCCACGCGCCGATCCGGCCGGCGTCGAGCCCGTACTCCGTGGCGTGGGCCCGGAGGTAGCGGACGGCGCACGCGGCGTCCTCCACGTGGGCGGGCCACTTGTGGGCGGGCGAGAGCCGGTGCTCGATCGAGACCACGATGAACCCGCGCGCGACCAGCGGGGCGCGCAGGAGCCCCAGCCAGCGCTCGTTCGCCTCCTCCTTGGTGCCCACGATCCAGGCCCCGCCATGCACGAAGACGAGAACGGGCCGGGTGCTCTCCTCGTCCGGGAAGTAGAGGTCCATGCGCAGCGGAACGCCCCCCGGCGAGCAGAAGACTTCGTTGCGGAGCGTGATGCCGCGGGGCAGGTCGAGGCCCACCGTGGGACCGCCCGAGCAGGCGGCGGCGAACAGGAGCGCGGTGAAGAGGAGACGGCGGCCCATCGCGGTGGAGTATCCCGTCGGCGCCGGGCGGCGTCAACTCTGGAAGGGGGCCGTTCCGCCGTGTTACGTTCAGCCCGATGGCGAAGTCGGGCGACAAGGAGTTCGAGCGGCTGGCGGTGCTCCACGCGATGGGCGCCCTCTCTCCCGAGGAGTCGGCGCGCTTCGAGGCCACACGGGCGGAGCGCGGGGTCGGGGGCGAGCAGCTCGTCCAGGGCGTGGAGCGGGCGCTCGCGCGGCGGGGCGGCCGGGCCGCGCTGGCCGGCGAGCGGGCCGACCTGGCCGCAGTGACCGCGACCTACCCGCGGCGCCGGCCCTGGCCCTGGGTCGTCTCGGCGATGCTCCTGTCGCTCGCGCTGGCGGGCGCGCTCGCGTGGGGCCTGGCTCAGCGCGAGCGCGCCGGCGACCGGGCGGCCGAGCGCGACGCCGCGTTCCGGCGAGCCGACTCGCTGGCGGCCGCCGGGGCCGCGAGCGAAACCCGGGCGGCCGCGCTCCCCCGCCCCGAGAATCTCGCCCCGCTCCTCGCCTCGGCCGGGCTCGTCGAGGCCCCGCTCGAGGGCGTGGCCGACGCGGAGGGCCGGCTCCTGGCGGGCCCCGCGGGCGCGCTGCTCGTGGCCCACAGGCTTCCGCCGCTCGGCCAGGGCGTGTACCGTCTCTGGCGAATGGGCGGCGCCGGGCCCGAGCCCGTCGCCGTCCTGGGGGACGCGCCGCTGGGGTTCCTCTTCGCGGTGTTTCCCGACCCGGCCACCTTCGACGCCGGCGGGCGGCTCGCGATCACCGCCGAGCGCGACCCCGACGCCGCGCTTCCCGCGGGGCCGACCCTGCTGGAGGGTACGCTTTCTGGACGTTGACGTGCGGGGCGTGCGAAGGAACCCCTGATCCGCCGCGCCGGGTATCCAGGCGGAACCGGCTATAATCCAGCGACGTACCTGACCGGACGTGCCCGGGTGCTGGAACTGGTATACAGGGCGGTCTCAAAAACCGCTGGCCGAAAGGCCGTGTGGGTTCGACTCCCACCCCGGGCACCATGATTCAGCGGGGCCGTCCCGTCCCCTCGTGTTGACGCCCCCTCCTCGCCGGTAGACTTTCGTCCGCCCCATGCGCCGCCGAGCCCTCCTCCTGCTGGTCCTCCTCTGCACGGTCGGCCTGCGGTGCGCCCGCAACCAGGAGCGCGCCGGGCTCGACGAGCTGATCACGCCCCCGGGAACGGTCGAACGGGAGCCCTACCTGGTGACGGTGACCGACTCCTCGGCCGTCCTCCGCTGGACGACCTTCGAACCGGCCCAGCCCGGCATCCGCTTCTGGACCGAGGCCGCGGACACCACCGAGCTGGTCCTGCCCCAGAGCGGCCAGAACCACACGTTCGAGATGCTGAACCTCCTTCCGGCCACGGCCTACTCCTACCAGATCCAGCTCAACGACACTCTCTGGTCGGACGTGACCGGATTCCGGACGTTCCCGGAGCCGGGATCGAAGGAGCGGTTCACCTTCATCGCGATCGGGGACACGGGCACCCGCAACTCGGGCCAGCTCGCCCTGGCCCGGATCCTGAACCAGGAGGAGCCGGCCTTCATCATCCACATGGGCGACCTGGCCTACCCCGACGGGACGGCGACCGAATACACGCTCAACCACTTCGGCGTCTACGCCCCGCTCCTGAAGCGGGCGCCCGTCTTCCCCAGCCCCGGCGACCACGACCTCCGGACCCGCCTCGGGGAAGTGTACGCCGAGATCTTCACGCCCCCCGGTGGAAGGAACTCGGGATCGCCGCTCTACTATTCGTTCACCTACGGGAACGCGGTCTTCATCTCGCTCGACACCAAGGATGACGAGGAGCACGCCCGGCGCTACGGCTATCTGGGCGACCCGTCGAGCGAGCAGTACCAGTGGCTGTTGCGCGAGCTCTCGGCCGCGCGGGGAGACCCGGGGATCGACTGGATCGTCGTCTACTTCCACCACTCCCCCTACAGCGCCTCGACGGGGTTAGCCGGCCACGGCTCGCACCTGCCGACCCGGCGGGCGATGGGCCCCCTCATGGACGGCTACCGGGTTCCGCTGGTCTTCAGCGGTCACGACCACGACTACCAGCGGTCGCGGCCGATCCGCGGCAACCAGATCACCGAGCCGGGCGAGGGCACGGTGTACGTGGTGACGGGAGCCGGCGGCGGCCGCTGGACCTTCCGCGATACCGGCGCCGACTGGTTCACGGCCGAGGCCCAGCAGCGCTACAGCTTCGTCCGGGTCCACATCGACCACTACGACTTGCGGCTGGAGGCGGTCGGCACGAACGGTGAGGTGTTCGACTCGTGGGAGATGTCGATCCCGGAGGAGCGCCGGAAGCCCGAGATCCGGCCCGCCGTCCCGCTGGTGGTGGACGGAGAGCCGAGCACCGTCGGGGATTCCAACTAGTTCGAGCCGGAATTCTCCGGCCGCCGGGCGGCGAACCGCTCGACGGCCTCGCGGGCCTCGACCTGCTCGACCATGACCTCCTCCACCGCGCGCGCGCGCTCCTCCAGATCCCCCATCGCCAGCAGGTCCTGCTTCTCGTTCACGCCGATCCTGAGGATCGACGCGGCGCGGTTGACCGCGGTCGGGAACGGGAGCGCCGCGGTCAGGTACTCCTCGGCGTGGCGGCCTTCCAGAATCCGCTCGTCGTAGCGGCGCGCGGTCAGCAGGAGCCGTGCCTTGCGCTCCGCGACGCGTGGGTCCTGCAGGTCGGGGAGCGTCTCGCCCACCGCCTCGATCTGGCCCTCGAACCACCCGCCGGGCCGCTCCCGGAGGGTGCCGATCCGCACCCGGGTGAGACCCCGCAGGGCGATGTGCCAGCGGCCGTCGGGCCGGGGCTCGGCCACCTCGATCCGGCCCAGCGTCCCGATCGGGTGGATGGCCGGCCACTCGCCGGGGGGCTTCTCCGCGCGAGCGAGAACCACCACGATCGTCCGGTCGCCGGCGATCGCCTCCTCGGTCATCACGCGGTAGCGCGGCTCGAACACGTGCAACGGCAGGAACGTGTCGGGGAAGAACACGACGTTGGGCAGCGGAAAGACGGCCGCGTTCATCCTCGTGCTCCGCCGCCCGCTGTGCGGCCGCGGACCCTTCCGCTAGCTTGGCCGGCCGCCACCATGGGCCTGTTCCTCGCCACCCTCGCCGCGCTCGGCAACCTCGCCGGGGGCTTTCTGGTCGCCGCGCCGCGCCGCTGGAGCCGCACGCTGCTGCGGGTCTTCGTGGCGGTGGGCGCCGGCTTCCTGCTGTGCGTGGCGCTCCTGCGCATGCTTCCCCACGCGCTCGAGGTGGACCCCACGCGCGCGCTCCCGCTGGTGGTGGTCGGATACTTCCTGACGCACCTCTTCGAGCACGCACTGGTCCGCCACTTCCACTTCGGCGAGGAGGTCCACGCGGACGTCGTCCGCTCCCATCCCTCGATGGCAGCGGTCGTGGGCCTGGGGCTGCACTCGTTCTTCGACGGCGTGTCGATCGCGGCGGGATACCACTTCGGGGCCTCGCTCGGCTGGATCGTGTTCCTCGCCATCGCGCTCCACAAGCTGCCGGAGGGGTTCACCATCGCCTCGATCGTCCGGGCCTCGGGCGGGCGTCCGCGGTCGGCGCTCCTGGCGGCGGGGGCGCTCGGCGCCGCGTGCATGCTCGGGGCCACCGTCATGGCGGGCCGCACCGAGTGGGCGGGCCAGGGCCTGGCGCTGGCGACGGGAGTCACCGTCTACGTGGCGGCCACCGACCTCGTCCCCGAGGTCAACAAGGAAGTGGGACACCACCTGGCGTTCACGGTCCTGGGGGGCGTGGCGCTGTACCTGTTGACGGAGCTGATCCTGAGCCACCTGGGGGTCCACTAGACTCCCCTCCCTCGGTCCGCCTGGCTCCGCGCGTGAGATGGACCAGCCGGTCGATCCCCGCGAGAGCCCCCGAGAGGTGGTCCAGGAACGAGCCCGCCGGGGCCGGGCCGACCTCGGCCGCCGGCAGGGAGTCAGTCTCCCCGACGGCCACCCCGGCCGGGACGGTCACGGCGGTCTCCCCGGTCACGAGGGTGCGCTGCCGCTCCGGAGCGTTGCGCGCGGCTCCACCCATGAAGCTGATCCGGGTCGACGGCGCCGCCAGCGCCGCGTCGGCCGCGTCCAGCCGGATGCGGATCTCATCGAAGGCGGCCCGGATCGAGTCCGCGCTCTCCGCCATGAACGGCGGGAGCGGGGCGGCCTCCAGCGAGTCGATCCGGGCCCGGAAGGCCCCCACCAGCTCGCTCGCGAGCGTTTCGCTCTCTCCGGCCACGGCGGCCTCGATCCCGTGGGACCAGGCGACCAGCCGCGAGAGCTCGGGCCAGTCGCGCAGGAGCACCGGATTCGACCTCCGGTCGCCGGCATCGACGTACCGCCGTTCGAAGGTCCGGGGGGCCTCCTCTTGGGGCGGAGCCTCCTGCCCGGCCGCGGGCGCGACGGCCACCGCGGCGAGGAAGAGAGTGGAGGGAAACCATATCCGCATCATCGGTGTATCCCCATCCTATCGGGGGGCTCGAAGGGCCGCAACCAGGGGTCCGATCGTCCCCGTCCGGCTCGATACCCCCCTTGACAAAAAAGGGTTCGGACCTTATCATTTCTTGCTCTACGTTTACTTTCGGCGGGTAGTACGGTGACGATACGGCGGATTTGGGGAGAGAGCGGGATACGATGACCAAGAAGCGGCGGAAGACGACCAACATGGCTCTGGGGATCTCGTCCGACAAGGTCGACGAGGGCGCCCTCGCCCTGTACCTGGAGGACATCAAGAACCATCCCCTCCTGACGCGGGCGGAAGAGGCGGAGCTCGCCCGGCGGATCCGTGCCGGCGATCAGCTGGCGCTGGAGAAGCTGGTGCGCTCGAACCTCCGGTTCGTCGTGTCGGTGGCGAAGAAGTACCAGAACCTCGGCATGAGCCTGCCCGACCTGATCGCGGAGGGGAACGTCGGCCTCGTGCGGGCGGCCCAGAAGTTCGACGAGACCAAGGGCGTGAAGTTCATCTCCTACGCCGTGTGGTGGATCCGCCAGGCGATCCTCAAGGCGCTGGCGGAGAACTCCAAGACGTTCCGGCTGCCGATCAACCGGGCCACCACGCTGAACAAGATCTCCAAGAAGGAGGCGGAGCTCACCCAGAAGCTGGGTCGCGAGCCCAAGCCCGAGGAGGTCGCCACGGCGATGGACATGGACGCGGACGAGGTGCGGAAGCTCATGAACGTGAGCCGCAAGTCGCTCTCGCTCGACGCCCCCCTGTTCGACGGCGAGGAGAAGACGCTCTTCAGCTACCTCTCCGACGACGAGACGCTGGATCCGGAGGAGCAGACGTTCGAGTCCGCGCGGACGAAGGAGATCCGGGACACCCTGGACTCGCTCGCGCCCCGCGAGGCGAAGATCGTCAAGCTCTACTACGGGCTGGACGGGAACGAGCCGCTCACCCTGCGTGAGATCGGCTCGATCTTCAACCTGTCCCGGGAGCGGATCCGCCAGATCAAGGAGCGGGCGATCGAGCGGCTGCGGCACGTGTCGCGGTCGCGGCGCCTGGAGCCGTACCACTAGGCCGACCCCGGCTCCGATCGAACGACGAAGCCCCCGGTCCTCGAGATGAGGGCCGGGGGCTTTCGCGTTTCCGCCAGCGACCCGGATCAGGCGGTCTCGACCAGCGCCTCCCCGGAGCGGCCCCCGAGCGCGCCCGCGCGGGCGGCCGTGGCGGCGGCCAGGCCGGCGGTGGCGTAGAGGACGGCCGAGAGCGCCAGCGCCCCCAGCGTCCTCCACTCCAGGCTCCCGAAGAAAAGCATGCTCTGGATGACCCGAAACGCCATCGGCAGCGCCATCGGAACCAGCCAGACCGCGAGCCCGGCGCGGACCGCCGACCGGGCCCCGGTCCCGTAGAACGGGATTAGGGCGGCCCGCACCCAGGCTACGAAGATGCCGATCAGCAGGTGGGCTCCCGCGTAGCTCCCGAGCTCCACCGCCTTCATTTCGGGGAGCCAGAGCCCCGCCAATGTGACGAGGTTGAACCCGGCGATCCGCCCGATCACGAGGTTTCCCGCGAGGAGGACCGCCCCCGCGGCCAAGCCGCCCAGAAGGACTTTCCTGTCATCGAACCTGTGCATGTCTCCCACCTTCGTTGGAAGTCGCCGTGAGGAGATGCAAGAGCCGCACCCGCCCGCCTTCACTCCTCCAGCCGCCGCACCGCCACGCCGTGAAAGTCGCTCTTCTCGTCTCCCTTCGCCGGCTCGAGGAGCCGGATCATGCTGCGCGTCTGGACGTCGAACACGGCGATCCCGGGGGTCTCCCCCACGGCCAGGTGGGGCATCGTCACCGGGTTGGGCCCGCGTAGCGTGATGAAGGCGTAGCGGCTGTCGGGGGAGATCGCGACGATGTCGGGGGTCTTCCCCACGAAGGGGATCTCGGCGACAACCTCGAGCGTGGCCGGGTCGATGATCACCGCGTTGCTCGTGACCCGATTCACGAGCCAGTACTCGCGGCCGTTCGGGGTCATCGCGGAGCCGTGGGCGTCGTGGCCGCCGCTCTCCGCGTGGTGGACCGGCTGACGCGTCCGGGTGTCCACGACGTGCCACACGCCTACTTCCTGGTCGCCACCCACCAGGTACATCTGCTCCCCGTCGGGCGAGAGGATCGTCCCGCAGTTCGCGTTCACGTCGCCCGGCGCGAACACCTCGACCAGCCGGAACTCGCGCGTGTCGAGCACGACGACACCGCCTTCATTCAGCCCCGGCCCGAGCGTCACGTAGCCGTACCGGCCGTCGGCGGTGAAGTCCAGGCACACGGCCCCGGCGGTCTCCTGGAACTCGGCCCGGCGGGCGGCGAACAGCGGATCCTCGGCGATCACGATCTCGCGTCCGACCGTGAATCGCTCGTTCTCGAGGTCCACGTTCACCTCGACCACCTTGCCGTCCCACGGTACATCCGGGGAACCGATCACTGAAACGAGCACCGTCCGGCCGTCCGGGGACACGGCGGCGTGGTGCGTGCGCGGGCCGGTGGGAATCAGGGTCACCACCCGCCGGTCGGGCGCGTGGATCACGGCCACGTTCCCCGTGGCGGGATTGGCCGCGAAGGCGTACCGATGGTCGGAGCTGAACTCGACCATGTGCGGCACCCGCGCCCCTTGCGCGCCGACATCGATGGTCGCGATCTCCTCGAGCGAGGAGTCGAAGATGTGGATCACGTGGGTGCCCTGGTCCATCCCCCAGATCTCGTAGGCCGTCGCCGGGGCGGTTTCACCCCCGGCGGACGGCAAAACCGTCTGTTGCTGGGTGTGGGCCCGACACCCGACGATGGCCGCCGCCAGAATGACGAAGAGAAGGAGGGGCTTGCGCATGGCGTCCTCTCGGAAGAGGGTGGAACGGACAGACCTGCGTCCGTTGGGTGGGAAGGTATGCGGGACCCTTCCGGCCGGCGAGAAGGCCGGCCGGTCGGCACCACCTCCCGCCGAGGTTCCGGGTTGCGGGCTTCAGGCGGGCGGGACGGCCGACTCCTCGACCGGCCGGCGCCGCGTGGCCCACACCGCCAGCCCCACCACCAGCGCGACCGCTCCCGCCATCAGGTTCCACCGCGTCGTGCTCGAGAGGAACACCAGGCATAGGAGGACCGCCGCTACCGGGATCACCGGGCCCCCCGGAAGCCGGAAGGCGCCCTGCTCGGCCGGCATCTTCCGCCGCAGCACCGGGACTGCCGCGGCGGTCCCGATGTAGGTCGCCAGCCGGGCCACGATCGAGAGCATCGCCAGCTGGACGAACGTGCCCGAGAGGGCCAGGGCGAATGCCGCGACGCCCTGGGCCAGGATCGCCACGTGCGGCGTCCGCCACCGGGGATGCACGGCGGCCAGAGCGCGCGGGCCGAAGCCGTCCCGGGCGAGAGCGAACAGATAGCGCGGGCCGGCCAGCGTGACGCTCGCGACGATCCCCAGCATGGAGACCACGGCGCCGGCGGTCATGAGGACACCCGCCCGGGATCCCGCCAGGCGCGCCGCCGCCTCCGCCAGCGGGGCCCCCTCCGTCCGGGCGGCCAGATCGGGGAGAGTGCCGAGCGCGACCAGCTGGATCAGGAAGTAGAGCCCGGTCACGCCGACGATCATCGTCACCAGCGCGAACGGGACATCGCGCCGCGGGTTCCGGTACTCTCCCGCCGGCGCGGCCGTGGCCTCGAACCCGGCGTAGGCGAACAGGAGCAGGAGCGCCGCCTCGCCCAGGGCCTCCGGCGGCGGGGCCTCCAGAACCGGGAGCAGGCCGGGGTCGAGCGCGAGCAGCCCGACGCCGATCAGGAAGAGGAGCGGAACGAGCTTGGCGATCACGAACACGGAGACCAGTCGCGCGCCGCCCTTGATCCCCACGAGGTTGATCCCGGTGAACAGGGCGAGCGGGCCGCCGATCACGAGCGCCCGCTCCATCCCGCCGGAGACGCCCGGCCAGAGGAAGCCGAGCGCCTGGACGACTCCGTTGGACAGCGCCGCGATCGTGGCCACGCGGGCGAGCCACGTCATCCAGCCGACCTCGAAGCCGAACAACGGGCCGAAGGCCTCGCGCGTGTAGAGGTAGGCGCCGCCGGGCTCGTCGAAGTGGGTGGCGGCCTCGGCGAAGCAGAGGACCAGCAGCGCCACCGCCGCCCCGGCCAGCGGCACCGCCCACAGGCTGGCCGGTCCGAGAAGCGCGGCGGCGGCCGCCGGGAGCAGGTAGATGCCGCTGCCGACGACGCTGTTGACCGCCAGCGCCACGATCTCCCAGCGGGAGACCACCCGCGAAAGGGTGGGCCCCCTCAGCGTCCCTCAGACATAGGAGCGGTAGTCGGGCCGCCACATGGCGTCCCGCACCCGCGACTCCACGTCGGACGGCTCGTCCGCCTCCGCCAGCCCGTCGTGCCACGCCGTGCGCGCCACCTGCGCGGCGATCGCGGCCGACACCTCGCGGATCCGCGTCAGCCGCGGATAGAGCGCGCCGGACTCGAGCGATTCGTCGCGGATCGAGTCGGCCAGCGTGCGCGCGGCGGCGTGGAACATCTCGTCGGTGATCCGCCGGGCCCGGGACACCCGGGCGCCCAGGCCGACGCCCGGGAAAACGTATGCGTTGTTCCCCTGCCGCACGCGGTGGAGCCGCCCGCCGTGCTCGACCGGCTCGAACGGGCTCCCGCTCGCGAAGAGCGCGCGGCCCTCCGACCACCGGATCGCCTGCTCGGCGGTGCACTCGGAGGATGACGTCGGGTTGGAGAGGGCCAGGATCACGGGCCGCTCGTTCAGCCGCGCCATCGCGTGAATCGCCGGCTCGTCGAACGCGCCGCCCTGGCCGGACACGCCGATCAGCACCGTGGGCCGGACCTCATCGATCGCCTCGACGAGCCCGGCCAGCGGCGGGTGAGCGTGGGCGTAGCCCCGCTTGTGCGGGGCCAGGTCGTCGCGCGACTCGACCACCAAGCCCTTCGAATCCAGAAACCAGCAGCGCGCCCGCGCTTCGGCCTTGGGGGTGCCCTGGCGGACCATCGTGGAGACGATCAGGTCGGCGATTCCGGTGGCCGCCGCGCCGGCGCCGTAGAACAGGATCGTCTCTTCGGCCAGGGTGCGGCCGGTCAACCGGCCCGCCCCGAAGAGACCCGCCAGCGCCACCGCGGCCGTTCCCTGGATGTCGTCGTTGAACGTGCAGAGGCGGTCGCGGTAGCGCTCCAGCAGGCGCAACGCGTGCTCGGTGGCGAAGTCCTCGAACTGGAGCAGCGCGCTCGGGAAGGCGGCTTCGATGCCGCTCACGAGCTCTTCCACCAGGTCGTCGTACTCCGCTCCGCGGAGTCGGTGGCGGCGAAGCCCGGTGTAGAGCGGGTCCGCCAGGAGGTCCTCGTTGTCCGTCCCCACGTCCAGCATGATCGGCAGGGTGCGGGCCGGGTGGATCCCGGCGCACGCGATGTAGAGCGAGAGCTTCCCGATCGGGATCCCCATCCCGTAGGCGCCGAGATCGCCGAGCCCCAGGATCCGCTCGCCGTCCGTCAGGACGATCACCCCGACCTCCCGCGGCCAGTTGGCGAGCACCTCGGCCACGCGCCCCCGGTCCTCGGCGGAGACGTAGAGCCCCCGGGCCCGCCGGAAGAGGTGGCCGAACGACCGGCACGCCTCGCCCACCGTCGGCGTGTAGATGATCGGCATCATCTCCTCGATCCGGTCCACGATCACGCGGTAGAACAGGGTCTCGTTCCGGTCCTGCAGACCGATCAGGTCCACGTACTTGTCGAGATCGGAGTCGCGCCGGTGGAGGTTGGCGAGGACCCGCTCCTCCTGCTCCTCGATGGTGAAGATGCGGGGCGGCAGGAGCCCCCGGAGCCCGAAGGTCTCGCGCTCCTCGAGCGAGAAGGCGGTTCCCTTGTTCAGGAGCGGATCGTGAAGCAGCTCGATCCCGCGCGGGATGGGCCGGTCCGGCGTCACTCCTCCTCCCCTCCGCGGGCCAGAAACTCGTCCAACAGCTCATCGACCTCGCGGGGGGTCGCCCGCCGGGGCTTGGCCGGAGCCTCACGCCCCGGCGGCGCGCCGCCCGGCGCCCCGGCGCGGCCCGGGCGAACCGTGTCTCCCTCCCGGCTCCCCGCGTTCCAGCGCCGCCAGAACGTCATCGCGCCGATCGCCTCGAACCCGAGCTGCCTCGCCGGGCCCTGCACCTCGCGGTCCGACGAGACGACCCACGTCTCCGCCGCGCGGCCCGCGAAGCGGCCGCGGCAGAGGGCGCGGATCCGCTCGTCGGCGGTCTCGTCGGCGGAGGTGTAGAGGACGGTCAGAGGGGCGGGCGTGCGGGAGGCACGGGCCGCGGCGCGGCCGTCCCACACCAGCACCACGTCGACCACGCCGCGGACCCGGGCCACCTGCGCCAGCCACGCCTCGAGCGCGGCCCGCGCCGGCTCGATCGGCCCCCCGCGGGGGGCGAAGCGGGGGATGGCGTGGAGCAGGTTGTAGCCATCCACGAGAACGGCGCGCGGCGAGCCCCCCGAGGGGTTCACGCCGCGCGCCGCGAGTTCGAGCGGAGAAGCCTGGTCAGTTCGGGCGATCGTCGGCCGGGCCGGGGGTCAGCGAAGCGGTCTCCCCGGCCTCGAGATCCCGGAGCGCCGCCTGCCGCTCCTCGCGGGCCAGTCGGAACAGGTCGGCCAGGGTGTCCGCCTCGGTCAACAGCTCCATCGCCTTGGTGAGCTGGAGGTCGGCCCGCGTCACGGCCTGCCGCGCCACACCTTCGCCGTGGTACTGGCTGATGATCGTGTAGCGGAGGAGGTCCCGGATGTACGCCCGCTCGGACTCGAACGCGGCGTCCGAGAAGTCGATTCCGCTGTCGTCGCGAAGGTAGACCCGGAACTCCTCGAGCAGGGCCTCGTCCGGCGCGAAATCACGCGGCACCTCGGGGTGGGTCGAGCGGTACTTCACGCCGAAGGAGAAGAACACGTTCTTGATCGTCATCTCCTGGAGCAGGTCGCGCGACACCTCGGCCAGCTCGTCCGGCCGCACGATGACGTCCGGCATCACGCCGCCGCCGCCGTACACGGTGCGCCCCATCTTGGTGCGGAACATGAGGCTGTCCGGGGTGTCCTCCAGCCTCCGCTCGACGGTGCCCAGCTCGTCGGGCATGGAGAGGGCCTCCAGGTCCAGCTCATGCCCGTCGCCGCGCTGGATGCTGCGGCCGCTCGGGGTGTAGTAGCGGGCGGTCGTGAGCTTCAGGAAGTAGCCGTCGTCCAGCGGGAACAGGCTCTGGACGAGCCCCTTGCCCCAGGTGGACTGCCCCACCAGGAGCGCGCGGTCGTGATCCTGGAGCGCGCCGGCCAGGATCTCGCTGGCCGAGGCGGACGCGCGGTCGATCAGCACGACCATCGGGTGAATCGAGAAGTCGTCGTTGTCGCGCGCCGTGTAGGTGCGGTCGACCTCGGCCATCCGGCCGCGCGTGGCCACGATCTCCACGCCCCGTGGCAGAAACAGGTCGGAGACGTCGATCGCCTGGTCCAGCAGCCCGCCGGGATTGCCGCGGACGTCGAGGATCAGCGCCCGCATCCCCTCGCGCTCCAGTCGGCGCACGGCGTCGCGCACTTCGTCGCGCCCGTTCTCGGAGAACTGCCGGAACCGCACGTAGCCGATCCCGTCGCCCAGCATATAGGCGTACGGCACCGCCGACAGGGTGATCGCCTGGCGGGTGATGCCGATCTCGAGCGTCTCGTCGAGACCGGCGCGGCCGATCGTCAGGGTCACGCGGGAACCGCCCGGCCCCCGCAGCTCCTGCACCGCCTTCTCCTGGCTCCAGCCGGCGGTCGAGCCGCCGTCCACCGCCAGGATCTGGTCCCCGGCGCGCAGGCCGGCCTTGTACGCCGGCGTGCCCTCGATCGGAGCCACCACGGTGAGGATCTGGTCCCGGATGTCGATCTGGATGCCCAGACCCTCGTAGTTCCCCTCGGTGCTGATCCGCAGGTCGCTGTAGTCCTGGGGGGTCAGAAGCTGAGAGTAGGGATCCAGCGACATGAGCATCCCCTCGAGCGCCCGGAAGTACAGCGAATCGGCGGACACCGGGTCCACGTACTTGTCGGTGACCTGGTGGATCGCCTCGTTCAGCAGCTTGATCGCCTGGTAGGGGTCGTCGTCCCCCGAAGTCGTGGCGATGTCGTCGTAGATGATCCCCCCCGTCAGGACCGCGAGGAAGAACAGGAGCACGAAGAGCGTTCCGAAGCGCTTGCGGATCATCCAGAGCCGTCCTTTTCCATTGTCGGTCCGTCGAGCAGGTCGCGTACGTGGTCGCGAATCAATTCCTGGGTCTCCCGGATGGAGCGTCTACCCTCTATGACACGGAACCGGTCCTCGTGGTTCCGCGCGATCCGGTGGTACCCTTCCCGCACCCGCTGGTGGAACGCCGCGTCGAGGCGCTCCAGCCGGTCGGGTGCGCGGTCCCCTCGCCGGCCCGCCGCCTCGTCGACCGGGACGTCGATCAGGATCGTCCGGTCAGGCTCGAGGCCCCGGGTCGCCCACCGGTTGAGCTCCTCGATCCGGCCGGGATCCAGCCCGCGGCCGTAGCCCTGATAGGCCACCGAGGAGTCGCCGTAGCGGTCCAGCAGCACCACCTGTCCGGCCGCGAGCGCGGGGCGAATCACTTCCTCCACCAGCGCCGCCCGGGCCGCCACGAAGAGCGCCAGCTCCGCCTCCGGAACCAGGTCGCCGGGCGCCGTCTGCAGGAGGAACTCCCGGACGGCCTCGCCGGTTGCGGTCGTGCCCGGCTCGCGGGCCGTCACCACGTCCCGGCCCCCGCCCCGGAGCCATTCGGCGAGCAGCTCCATCTGGGTCGACTTTCCGCTCCCCTCGCCGCCTTCGAACGTGACCAGGAAGCCGCCGGGGGAGCGTTCGCGCACCGAATCCACCGCACCGAATATATCGTCGGGAGGTCCCGCCGGCACAACCGCCACGGCCACCCTCCTGGGGGGTCACTCCCCGACCGGCTCCCACAGGAGCCGCACCCCGGGGTCG
>DATLFF010000067.1:0-6739 GCA_035524915.1 Gemmatimonadota bacterium
CCCACAGCATGAGCGCGGCCACGGGCAGGAAGTGGATCGTCCCCCCGAGCGGGAGGAAGAACGCTCCGAGGAGCCAGAACGCCAGGAGCGCCACGATCGCGCGGCCCACGGTCAGGCCGCCCACGGTGAGCCCGGCGGCAGCACCACGGGCAGGGCGCGGGGCAGCACCTCGACCCGGGCCGGCGTCTGGCCCGCCATCTCGCCGTCCCGCTGGAGCCGCGTCGGGGGAACCGCCTCGATCACGAGCCGGGCCGCGCTCCGCCGCTCGACCAGGGCCGTGTCGAGCGGGGTGCCGCGCACCACGAGCGCCGCCGTGGCCAGGTACTCGGCCAGCGTGCGCGCCCGGTAGACCAGGACGTCGAGCCGGCCGTCCACCGGGCTGATGCCCGGCGCGAACTCCCAGCTGCGGCGGAACACGGCGCCGCAATTCATGACCTGGATCATGGTTCCCTCCAGTTCCTCCGTGACTCCATCCATGGTCAACCGGTAGTCCGTGCGGACCGCTTCGCGACTCGCCCGCCACCCCGCCAGGGCGTAGGCCACGACCCCCAGCCGGCGCTTGGCGGTCCGCGAGGCGCGGGCGACCATCTCGGCGTGGAAGCCGGTCGAAACCGCGAGCAGGAAGGGCACGCCCTCCAGCAGCCCCACGTCGATCGGCGTCGCCCGTCCGTCCACCGCGGTCGCCAGGGCGTCCATCGTGGCCGTCGGGATGGCGAGGTTGAGCGCCAGCACGTTGGCGGTGCCGCGGGGGACCACCGCCAGCGCCGCGACTACCGAGGAGTCCGCCCGCCGCGCCTCGAGGATCCCCTCGGCCGCCTCGACGACCGTGCCGTCCCCGCCAATCGCCAGCACCCGGTCCACCCCCTCGGCCGCCGCCCGCCGCGCCGTCTCGCGGGCCCCCTCTTCGTGGCGCGTCTCGAAGCGCGCCACCTCGTGGCCGCTGGCTTCGAGATGCGCGCCGGCCTGGTCGGCGGCGATTCGCCCGGCTCCGTGACCGGACACCGGGTTGTAGATCAGGGCGAAGCGCAGAGCCGGAGGATCAGCCGAAGCCGCGCATCCGGGCCAGCCGGGCCACGCGCTCCTCGGTGGGAGGATGCGAACGGAAGAGGCCGGTCAGACCGCCCCCGCGGAAGGGGTGCACGATGAACATGTGCGCCGTCGCCGGGTTGCCGGCCATCGGCACGCGCTGGGCCGCGGCCTCGAGCTTCTGTAGCGCCGACGCCAGCGCGCGCGGCTTGCCGCTGATCTCGGCGCCGCCCGCGTCCGCCGCGTACTCCCGTGAGCGGCTGATCGCCGCCTGCACGATCATGGCCGCGATCGGCGCGAGGATCACGACCAGGATGGCCAGCACCCCGCCGCCGGGGCCGCGGTCGCGGTTCCCCCCGCCGAAGAACAGGCCGAAGCGCGCCAGCACCATGATCGCACCGGCCAGGGTCGCCGCCACGCTCGAGATCAGGATGTCGCGATGCCGCACGTGGGCCAGCTCGTGCGCCATGACCGCCTCGAGCTCGTCGTCGTCGAGAATCCGCAGGATCCCCTCGGTGGCCGCCACCACCGCGTGCTTCGGACCCCGCCCGGTGGCGAACGCGTTCGGCTGCTCGCTCGGGACGATCGCCACCCGCGGCATCGGCAGCCCCGCCTTCCGCGCCAGCCGCTCCACCCCCGCATAGAATCGCGGCGCCTCGTCCGGTCCCACGATCCGCGCCCGGTACATCTTGAGCACGATCTTGTCCGAGAAGAAGTACGACCCGAAGTTCATCACCCCCGCCACCACCAGCGCCACCACCGCCCCCCCGTTCCCCCCGAAATACCCCCCCACGAGCACCAGCGCCCCCGTCAGCACCGCCATCAAAACAGCCGTCTTCAAAATATTCATAATTCAAATATACCCCCACCCGCCCCCCGTGTCCCCGAAAACCGAAGCGAAGTAGAACCGCACCGAAGTAGAAGCGCCGCTCAAAACGGTCCAGATTCGGTCGATCGCGACGAGTCGGGATCCCGAGGCGCACTAGTGTGCGCCGCAGGGTCCCGCGAGGAGCGATCGGCCGAAGATGGGCCGTTTTCAGCTGCGCCGGAGCTAGTAGGTGAATTCCCAGAACAGGTCCACGCCCGCCTGGAACCCTTCCCGCTCCGTAGTCTGCCCCACTCCCGTCCCCGCATTGAACTGCACCGTCCACCGGTCCGTGATCTGATACCTCAGCGCGATCCGGCTCGCCTCGTTGGCCCCCACCTCCTGCTCGAACGCCACATACACGTCCGGGCTGATGAACTTGCCCACGCGGAACAGCGTGGCCATGCGCCCGGCGTCGTCCTGGATCTGGCTCACCTCGAACACGTCGACCCCGAGCTCCTCCGACAGCGCCGCCTGAAGCGGGGCGGCGGCGCTCAGCAACCCACCAGTGACCAGCCCCTGGGCCGTATCCTGCAGCTGCCGCTCCTGTCCGGCGGACGGCCGCGGCGTGCCGAAGAGCGCGATCGACAGGATCTCGGAGCGGTCGAACTGGGGAGTGGACGAGATGTCGATCGTCGGATTCCGCAGCGTGCCGCCCAGGGTGATCCGGACCTGGACGTCCCCCACCCCCTCCACGTTCTCGACCGTCTGCGTGGCCACGATGTTGAGTCCCGGGTTGATGTCGGGAGTGCCGTAGAAGAAGACGTCCCCGCCCTCTATCGTGAACCGGCGTCCGAACTCCTCGTAATAGCCGCGCAGCACCTGGAGGGTGCCGGAGAACGTGGGGAGGCGCGTGCCCGAGGGCTTCGACAGGGACAGGTCTCCGGCGATCTCGATCCGCGCCTTGGTGGACTGGATGATGGCGTCGGACGTGACAACCACGTCGACGTCGACGCGGGCGCGGCTCCAGAGCGACGCCGACCGCTCGATCGCCTCGGTCGGCCCGGCGCCGGGGATGTCCACGTAGATGACCGCCTCGTTCAGGTCGATCACGTCCTTCCCCGTGCTCTCCGGCAGCCGGTAGATGGCCTCGTCCACTTCTACCCGTCCCCTCACGACCGGGACGCTGGTGGTGCCGCCGATCTCGATGTCGGCGTTCACCTGGATGTCCTGCCGTGAGAGGTCCATCACGTCGAGCTCGACGGCGGAGGCCCGGAGGTCGAACTCCCCCAGCCGGAGGTTCTGCACGGCGATCTCGCCCCTCACCTCGAACCGTCCGTCGTCGCCGTCGGTGCCGGTCAGCTCCTCCACCACGATGCGGTCGCTGCTCATCCCGATGCGGCCCGCGATGCCGCTGTACGTCACGCCCGTGGCGGGGATCGTGAGACGCCCGTCGATCACCGTCACCGCGCCCTCGAAGCGCGGGGACTGGCTGGTGCCGGAGATCTCGATCCTCAGATCCACCGGTCCCGACAGATCGGTGACGCCGGGGACGAACGCGCCCACGAGCGAGAGGTCGGTGCCCTCTCCCTCGATCGTCAGGTCGATCGGCCGGTCGGGCAGGCGATCGACGCCGCCCACGAGCGACAGGTCGATCGGCGCGCGGCCGGTGAGGACCACCGCGTGCCCCTCCTCCGGGGTGATCACCCGGAGGTCCACGTCGGCCACCTGATCGCGGTAGTCCACCCGGCCGGCGATCTGGACGAAGCGGAACCCCCGGATCATCCCCTCCGAAACCTCACCGGTGATCTCGATCACGGGCGCGACACGCGTCCCGGTCAATCGCCCGCGCACCGTGGCGCTGCCCTCCCAGTCGCCGGACGGCTGTCCCGTCAAGACTGCCACGTCCTTCAGCGCCACGTTCTCGGCCGTGAACGTCAGGTCCGACGCGGCGTTCGGATCGAGACCCAGGAAGCCGTCCAGCCGCAGCACCTGTCCGTTCTGCGTGATCGCCACGGATTCCGCCCTCAGTCGGCCCCCGGACCACGTCAGCCGGCCGGCTTCCTCCAGCCGCCACGTCTGCTCCTCGCCCACGTACTCGAACCGCTCGAGCGCGATCACGGCGGCCGGGCCGGTGAAGTCGCCCACCGCGCGGAGCGACGCGCGGGAGTCGCCGGTCAGGTCGAAGACCCCGTCCACCGTCATCCGTTCGTCCGCGAAGGCGAGCGTAACGTTGGCCGAGTCGGCGAAGAGGCCGGCTACGCGGAGGTCGTAGAAGACTCCGTCGGCCTCGGCCCGGAAGGCGGGCGTGGCGACCGCCTCCAAGCGGAGGTCTCCGGCGAAGGAGTCGGCTTCCACACCCGCCACGTCGAGCCCGCCGGCCACCACCGTCCCCGCGACGCCAAAGCCGCGGTAGGGGCCGTCCAGCCGGATCTCGCCCCGGGCGCGCGTCGCCCAGTCGCCGAGCGCCGGCCAGAGCTCGCTCAGATCCTCGCTCGCGAGGTCGAGGTCGACCTGCATGCCCCCGCTCGCGCTCAGATCCCAGGTCCCGGTGGCCCCGACCACCGACTCGGGCGTGCGCGCCCACACGGTGTCGGCGACGAAGCGCCGGCCGATCAGCCGGCCGCGGGTGGCCAGGGCCACCACGTCGCGGCCGTAGATCGACGAGGGCCCCAGCTCGCCGGCCACCCGGGCGTCCAGATCGCGCGGTCCGAAGCCGCGGCCCTCGATCTCGTACCGCCCGGTGAGCAGGAGGTCGACGGCCGGGCGGCCGAGCAGCGGGCCGACGTCGAGCCGCCGGCTGGTCACGGCGAGGTCGTAGCCGGTCGCCGCCTGCCGCAGGTCGAGCCGCCCCAGCACGGTGAAGGCGCCGGCCGGGGCGGTGAGCTCCGCGTCCACGTCGAGGAGCCGTGGGGGGCCCTGCACGCGCACCCTCCCCGATACGGACTGCTCCACCGGATACGCCGCCACCCACTCGCGGACGTCGGCCGGCGCCAGCGTCTCCGCGCGGGCGTCCAGGTCGAGCACGGGCTGCGCCAGATCGGCGATCCACCCCTCCACCGAAACCACCGACTGGCCGGTGTCGAGCCGGGCGCGATCGATCACGACGCCGAGGTCGGAGACGGGCCCCTCCAGGCGGCCCTGGAACTCGGCCGTGCCCGCCAGCCGCACCTCCGGGAAGAAGGCCCGGACCTCGGCCATGTCGAGCCGCGGGGCATCGACCGCCATCGCCAGCGAGTCCCCCGCCGCCAGGAGCAGAACGCCGTCGGTCCGCAGCGTCGAGCCGGGCGTCTCGAACTCGATGCCGACCAGCGCGAGGCTGTCGGGGGTGACGATCGCCTCGCCGTTCAGTCGGCGAATCGGCAGGGCGGGGGCGGTGGTCGCGAAGGAGAGGTCATCGGCGATGTAGCGCTGGGCCGGCCGGTCGCGGCGGTGGATCGAGATCCTCAGCGTCCCGTTCAGGTCGACGAACCTGTTCTCGTCCCACGAGAGGACGGGCCACCCGCCCTCGGCGAGCCGCACGTCCACGGTCCCGTCCACCAGCTCGACCTCGCGGATCTCGATCCACGTGCCCCACCCGGCTGGATCCGTCACGGGCGGGCGGGGCTTCCAAAGAGTCTGGAAGTTCCAGCGCCCGTCGGGACCGCGGATCAGGTTGATCTCGGGCTTCACCAGGCGGACCCGGTCGAGGACGATGCGGCGGTCGTAGAACGGACGCAGCGCGTAGTCGACCCGGACCCGCTCCGCCGTCACCAGTGGCACTCCCTGCTCGTCCACCAGCGCGAAGCCGTGCAGGGTGAGGCCGGTCAGCGGGTTCCCCTCGAGCCGCTCGAGCCGGATCTCGCCGTTCATCGCGTCCCCCACGCGGGTCACGATCTGGCCGCGCAGGAACTCGTTCCCCCACGGGGATCGGAGCCACAGGAGCCCCAGCACCGCCAACGTGGCGGCGATCGACACGACGAGCGCCAGCAGGAACATCCCGCGGTCCATGGCGCGCCGCATCAGAACGCCTCCCCGATGGAGATGTGGAAGACCCAGGCCGGGAGGTGGTCGTCCCGTTCGTCGCCGGACATCCGCCACGCCAAGTCCAGGCGGACCGGTCCCACCGGGGTGGTGTAGCGCACTCCCGCCCCCGGTGTGTACTCGAGGTCGCCCGGCGAGATGTCGCCGGCGTCGTCCCAGACGTTTCCGGCGTCGACGAACGCCGCGCCGCGCCAGTTGCCGCGGATCGGAAAGCGCAGCTCGATGCTCGATTGGAACAACCCGTTGCCGCCGATCGGCTCCGGGTCGCGGCTCTGGCCGAATGTCGCGGGATCGTCCTTCGGCCCGAGCTGGCGGCGCTCGAAGCCGCGAACACTCGAGGCCCCGCCGGCGAACAGCCGTTGGAACAGCGGCACTCGCGCCGCGTCGCCGCCGTAGGTGAAGATCGCCCCCGGCAGCACCTTCGTCGCCAGCACCCAGCCCTCCCGCACCTCGAAGTAGCGCACCACCTGGACGGTGAGCCTGTGATAGCCGTAGTCCCCGGTCAGGATCGGCAGGCCCAGCTGGTAGGCCGCGTTGGCCCGGTAGCCGCGAGACGGGCGGAACAGGGAATCGGTGTCGTCGTACGTGACGACCGCGTCGGCGAAGATCAGCCGGCTCGGGTTGATGAAGTTCCGCCCCAGCTCGGGGATCAGGGTCCCCTCGTCGAAGTCCGAGAAGTCATCGTGCTCGGCGGTGACCGAGAACCTCGACTGGATGTTCCGGTTCACCCGGTATCCCAGCCGCCCGCTCGCGCCGATCCGCTGGACGGTGTAGTTGGTCTCGACCTCGAAGCGCAGGAAGGCGCTGGCGGCGAGACTGAGATCGGAGATCATGAAGAAGGGCTGCCGGTAGGTCACGGCGGCCTCGCGGTCGATCGACGAGTAC
>DATLFF010000068.1:0-8834 GCA_035524915.1 Gemmatimonadota bacterium
TCCCTCCTCCGCTGGCTGGAGCGGGGCGGTACTCTGCTCGCGGCGCCCGGCTACGGCGATGGTCTCCTGAACCTGCTCGGCGTCGAGCGGGAGTACGTCGGGCCGGGGTCCGCACGCTGGGGCCGGCCGCTCCGTGATCGCCTCACCCGGGGAGTGGACTCCATCGGTCCCGTCAATTTCGCCCTGTGGCTGACCGATTCAACTCGCCTGACCGGGATCGAGCCGCTCGTGGTCGGCGGTGATGACGAGGAGATCATCGCGCTGCGGGCCCGGGTCGGGCGCGGCACCATCGTCCTGGTGAGCGACCCCGGGATCCTCTCCAATCGCCGGATCGGGGCTGCCGGCGCCGCGCCGATCCTCGCCCGCGCGGCCGCGGCGGCGGCGGGGCCTGGAAGGCCCGTGGTCTTCGACGAGTACCACCACGGACACCGGGGAGGGACACCTACGGGAGCGTTCTTCCGGTTCCTGTTCGGCACCCCCACGGGATGGCTCTTCCTGCAGCTCCTGCTCGTCGCCGGGCTGGCGGTGCTCCCCGCGGCCATCCGGTTCGGCGCGCCGGTCCCGTCGATCGTGGCGCCGCGCCGGTCCCCCGTCGAGCATGTGGCGGCGCTGGGCGAAGTGTATCGGCAGGCGCGCGCGGTGGACCTCGCGCGTCGCCGCCTGCTGGTCGGCTTCGCCCGGCGCATGGGCCGGGAGCGCCCGCCGCCGGGAGGCGAGGCCGCGTTTCTCGACCGGATCGGCAGGGGCTCGCCCGCGGGCGGCGATGCGGTGGCGGCGGTGGCCGAGGCCTGGGCCCAGCGGCAGCCCGTGAGGGAACTGGCGGAACGAATCGATGAGGCGCTCACCCGACTGAACAGGATGACGTGATGGATCCGAACGAGAGCACGCGCGAGGACGGGGCCGCGGCGGCCGGCTCGAGCGATACGGCGGGGGAGCGGCGCGAGAGGACGGCGCTGGACGCGCTGACGGACGGAATCGAGAGCGTGGTGCTGGGTCAGCCGGACCTGGTCCGGCAGCTCACCATCACGCTCCTGGCCGGCGGTCACGCTCTGATCGAGGGTGTACCCGGGACGGCCAAGACGCTGGCGGTGCGCGCCCTCGCCCGGGCTCTGGACCTGCGCTTCGGGCGGGTCCAGTTCACTCCCGACCTGATGCCGACCGACCTGCTCGGTGTGAACGTGCTGGACCAGCGTACCGCCACCTTCGAGTTCCGCCCCGGGCCGGTATTCACGGACGTGCTCCTCGCCGATGAGATCAACCGGGCGCCGGCCAAGACGCAGGCCGCGCTGCTGGAGGCGATGCAGGAGCGCCAGGTGACGGTGGACGGCGAGACCCGTCGGATGTCCCCCACCTTCACCGTCCTGGCCACGCAGAATCCCGTCGAGTTCGAGGGGACCTATCCGCTGCCTGAGGCACAGCTCGACCGGTTCCTCCTCAATATCCGCGTGGGCTACCCCGGCGAGGAGTCCGAGGCCGCGATTCTCGACCGATACGTGGACGGGTTCGACGCGGAGCGGACGGAGACGTTCCCGGAGTCCGCCCGCGTGGGGGCGGCCTCGATCGAGGAGCTGAAGCGCGAGGTCGGCGCCGTGCACGTGGAGCCGCCGGTCCGGCGCTATATCACGCGGATCGTCCGGGCGACCCGGGAGCACCCCACGTTCAGCCTGGGCGCGAGCCCCCGCGCGGGCGTGGCCCTTTTCCTCGCGACCCGCGCCGGTGCCGTGCTGGCGGGCCGCGACTTCTCCACGCCCGATGACGTGAAGGCGCTGACGCTGCCGGTCCTGCGCCACAGGGTCGTGCTCACGCCCGAAGCGGAGGTGGAAGGACGCGGCGCCGACGAATGGCTCCTCGACGTCCTCCAGTCCGTCGAAGCGCCACGCGACCGCTGATGGTGCCCATCCCGTCGCGTCGCCTTCTGGCGCTTCTGGCAGCCGCATCGCTCCTGTTCGTGTGGGCGCCGACCGCGGCCCTGATCCTCGACCTCGCGCTCATCATGGCCGCCCTCCTGGACGTCAGGCGGGCCGCGCGGCTCGAGGTGGAGCGAACGCTTCCGGCTCAGCTCTCGCTGGGCGAGCGGGGAACCGCCCGCCTGACGCTGCTGGCGCCCTCCGCCCGACCGACGCGCGCCCGCGTCACCGATGACCTCCCCGCCGGTGTCGCGCGGCTCGACGAGGACGGGTGGGAGCGGGATGTCGACGGGGGGGCGGAGATCGTCTATCGGTTCCGCCCGTCGTCACGGGGCGTCCACGTCTTCGGGGACGTGCACCTGCGGGTCCTCGGACCCCTGGGCCTCGCGTGGCGGCAGGACCGTGTACCGCTCCGCGAGCAGGTTCGGGTGCTGCCCGGGCTGGCCGAGCTGCGGCGCCTGCGGGCCCTCGGGATCCGGGAGCGGCTGCGCCGGGCGGGGCTCCGCAACGTCCGGCAGCGTGGTGAGGGCCGGGCCTTCGAGAGCCTCCGTGAGTACGTACCCGGCGATGACCCGCGGACCATGGACTGGAAGGCGAGCGCGCACCGCGGCGGGCTGATGGTTCGGCAGTACGAGGCCGAGCGCAGCCAGAACGTGGTCCTTGCCCTCGACGCGGGCCGGACCATGCTCGAGCGTCTTGGCCCCATGGAGCGGCTGGATCACGCGATGTCCGCCGCGCTCCAGCTCGCCGACGTGGCCAGCTTGCAGGGCGATCGGGTGGGGATCTTCGCCTTCGCCGACGAGGTGCTGGCTTACCTCCCGCCTCAGCGCGCGCCCGTCTCCGAGCTGGGGGAGGCCATGAGTCGGATCCGCGCCAGGATGGTCGAGCCGAACTACCCGCTCGCCTTCAGCGTGCTCCGCCGGCGACTTGGACGACGCACGCTCGTGATCGTCTTCACCGACCTGATCGACACCGCCGCCTCGCACGCGCTCCTCGGTCAGCTGGCGCGCTCGGCACGGCGGCACCTCGTTCTCACGGTCGCGCTACGCAACCCGGAGCTCGACCGGTGGGCTCGCCACCCGCTCGAATCGGATGTCGGCGCCTACCGCCGCGCGGCCGCGGAGGAGATGCTCGAGGCGCGGGCGGTGGCGCTGGCGCGGATGCGCCGGGCCGGGGTCGAAACGCTGGACGTGGAGCCGTCCCGGGCGGTCGGTGACGCGGTGGAGCGCTACCTGGAGATCAAGTACCGGGGGCGGCTGTGACGTCCGGTGCCGACTCGGGATCGACGGACCGGCCGCCCGCGACTAGGTAGGCCAGCACGCCCGCCGCCACCGCGCCGGCGATCACCAGCTTCGCCGCCGTCTGGATCCGAGCGGGCGAGACGAACCCTTCCAGGAGTCCGGCCAGGACGAGGAGGAGCGTCGTCCCGGCGAGCAGTGACACGGCCTCTCTGGCGCGCTCGGCCAGCGCGTCCATCCGCCCGCGTCGCCCGGGCAGGACCAAGCCGCTGCCGAGAAGGAGCCCGGCCGCCCCCGCGATGCAGATGGCGGTGAGCTCTATGACACCGTGTGCCGCCACGAACTCCCACAACAGCGCCCCAGCGCCCTCGTTGTGGAAGGCCGCGGCCACCGCCCCCAGGCTGATGCCGTTGATCACCAGGATCAGCGCTGTCCCGAGCCCCGCCAGGATCCCACCCGCGAACGCGAAGAACGTCACCTGCACGTTGTTGGCGATGACGCCCGAGGACATGATCGGCATGAACACTTCCGGGATTTCCACGTACTGGCCGCCCTCCCGCGCCCGGTCCGGCGCCGTTCGCGCCCGTTCCAGCATCTCGTGGGGGAGCAGGTCCCGGGCAAGGGCCGGGTCGTCGCGGACCGCACCGAAAACGCCGACCGCCGGGAGGAAGAGCAGCGCAGCGGCCAGCGCGATGTAGCGTCGGCGAGCCCGGACCAGCGAAGGGAAGCCGTGCCGCAGCCACTCTACGAGGCCCCGCCAGGATCGGCTCGTTGGACGGTACAGGAGGTTGTGCCCCGCGCCGACCCAGCGCTCGAGCGAGAACACCAGAGGCCACGGCGCGCCGTACGTCCTGGCCCGGGCCAGGTCGGCCGCCGTGGCACGGTACAGGGCGGCGAACCGCTCCAGCTCAGCGGGCGACAGGGCATCCAGTCCCCGTCGGCTCGCCCGATCCACCAGGCGACGATACTCGAGCCAGTCCTTCGCCTGCCCCCGTGCCAGCCCGACGGCCAGCGGCGACGCGCTCGCCCCGCCCGCCATCGCGCGCAGCCCGGACTCCCGCTCCCAGAGCGCCACCAGCCGCTCCTCCGGCGCCTCACCTATCGACGGTGGGAGGTGCGGAGCCAGCGCCTCCGAGAGCCGCGCCACCAGCCGGGCGCGCGGTTCCTTTGCGAGCTGGGTCCGGCCAGCGGCGAAACGGTCCAGTGCTTCGAAAGCCTCGTCATCGAGCCGCGGCCGGTCCGCCGCCGGGGCATGCGCCAGCCGCTCCAGCTCAGCCCCGGTCAGCTCGGAAGCCCCCCGGTCCCGGATCACCAGTGTCCCGGCCGCCATGTCCCCCAGCCGCTGTGTCCGCGGGTGCAGCATCATCGCCGCGCCACCGACCATCCAGGTGAAAGCCGGTTGCGCGTCGATCAGCCGCACCAGGTTCCGGATCGCCGCACCGCGCACCGTGAGCGGGTGGCCGCCGTCGTGTATCACGCGCAGCCCCGCCCACCGCTTCCCCGGCGTCCGTCCGTTGTGGTAGCCCTCCCAGTAGACGAAGTAACCCCACACCAGGACGAAGCTGAGCAGCAGCACCGCGGCCAGCACCCAACTGCCGGCGAGAGCGGAGAGATCCGTGTGGTAGCCGAACCACATGAGGAGGAGGAGCACGGCCAGGAGAGAGACGAAGATCAGGAGGCCGTCCAGGACCAGCGCCGTGAAGCGCGAGCCCAGGTCGGCGATCTCGAACCCCAGGTCGACCTGCTCGGGCGTCTCGACGCGGAGGGTGCGGACCGGATCAGGCCTGCGGAGGGTGTCCATGCGAGTCTTTGCGTTTCGCTGCGGTTTCCGGCGGTCCTGAGACGTCGCGGCTCCACTCTACCACCGGCGGTGGACGCCGCACAACCGTATGACGCCCGACTGGCCGCTCCGATCACCGCCTTCCGGGCCGGACTTTGCGGTCGAAGCCCGTGACCAGCGGATAACGAGTCCGAGAGCACCGGGACGAGGAGGGACAATGGCCGACGGATCGCGGAACCGGATATGGATGTGGGTCCTCGGGGTCCTGGCCGCCGTGGTCGCGGTCTGGCTGCTGGTGCCCTTCGGTGATCTGGAGGAGGGGCAGATGTCGCACGCCCCCGTCGCGGAGGTCGATGCGGAAGACGATTCGGCCGTCGCCGAACCGCCCCCGGCCGAGCCGGTGACCGGCGCGGCGGGCGAGGACATCATGGCGCGGGTGGAGCAGATGCGCGCGGCCGTGCGCCGCTACGAGGACGGCTGCTCGGCGGGTCTGGAGGCGGCCGCCGGGGAGGGGGCGGGCGAGGTCGTCGCGGATTGCATGGAGCGGCTGGCCGCCGCGCTGGACGCGGTCGTGGCGAGCGACACGGTGGGTCGGGTGGCGATCGACGAGCGCCTGGAGTATTACCGCGAGCAGGTCGACCGGCTCGAGACCACGCCGCCCGGTGACGGCCGGTCGCGGCCGACCCGGAACGTGCTGCGGTCGGCGGCGGAGGTGCTCGCGGTGATCCGCGACGAGCGCTACGCGGAGAGCATGGGCGACAACGGCGCGATCGATGATGTCCGGGCGGCTGCCGCCGCGATCGATGCCGACCGGCCGCTCGCCGATCAGCAGGACCGGACGCGGCGGTTCTTCCTCGCGGCCGGCGCCCTGCTGAGCGCGATGGCCCGGCCGGGGGATCCCGGCCCGGGCTCCTGACCCTGGCCCCGCCGGCATTGCGGCCCCTCCGGCCCCGGGCGACCTTGCCCGCATGAAGCGGAGAACATTCGTCCGGACCGCGGGTCTCACGCTGGGCGCGGGTGCGACCGGCGTTCTCGCCCCCGAAGCCCTCTTCGGCGCCATCGCCGACTCCCGCCGCGCGGACTTCATCCTGCGCGGCGCGCTGGTCTATGACGGCCTGGGCGGCCCGCCGATCGAGGCGGATGTCGCGATCGCCGGGCAGCGGATCTCGGCGATCGGCCCGCGACTCGCCGCGGGCGGCGCGGCGGAGGTCGATCTGCGCGGGCTGGCGCTCGCGCCGGGCTTCGTCGACCTCCATTCCCACACCGACAGCACGATCCTCGCCGACCCGCGCGCGCCCAGCAAGCTGCGGCAGGGCGTGACGACGGAGATCGCCGGCGCGGATGGCGGCTCCGTGGGGCCGTGGACCGAGGCGCAGTTCCGGGCGCGGCGCGAGCAGTACCGGGAGCGGTACGGGCTGGAGATCGATTACCGCGACCTCGGTGGGTTCCTCCGCTTCATCGACCGCTACCGGCCGGCGCTGAACCTGGCGAGCATGGTGGGCGCGGGCAGCGTGCGCGGCTTCGTCATGGGCGACGACGACCGCCCGCCCACCGACGACGAGCTCGCGCGCATGGTCGCCGAGGTCGAGCGCGCCGTACGCGAGGGGGCGTGCGGCATCTCGAGCGGACTCGAATACACGCCGGGCGGGTTCGCCGACCTCGACGAGCTGGTCGCGCTCGCGACTCCGGTCCGCGGCACCGGTCTCTCCTACGCCAGCCACCTGCGCAACGAGGACGACCGGCTGTTCGCCGCGGTCGAGGAAGCGATCAACGTCGGCCGCTTCGCCGACGTCCCCGTCGAGATCTCGCACCTGAAGGCGCAGGGCGAGCGGAACTGGTGGAAGGCCGGGCCCGTCCTCGAGGCGCTCGACCGCGCGCGCGACGCCGGCGTGGACGTCCGGTTCGACGTCTACCCCTACATCGCCTACAGCACCGGGCTCGCCAACCTCTTCCCGCTGTCCGCCCGCGACGGCGGGGCCGCCGCCTTCAGGGCCCGGCTGAACGACCCCGCGGAAGCGCCCCGGCTGGAGGAGGCGGTCCGCGCGAAGATCGCGAGCCTCGGGTCCTGGGACTCGGTGCAGGTCACGTCCACGGAGGACGACGCGCTGGCGTGGGCGCGCGGCCGTCGCCTGGGGGAGCTGGCAGGCGAGCGGGGCGAGGAGCCGTACGCGCTGCTGGTGCGGATCATGGCGGCGGGCGGCGGCGGGATGGTCGGCTTCGGGATGAGCGAGGAGAACGTCGCGCGCATGCTCGCGCACCCGCTCTCGGCCGTGGTCTCCGACGCGTCGGCCCGTGCGACGACGGGTCCGCTCTCTTCCGGCAGCCCGCACCCGCGCGCGTATGGCACGTTCCCGCGCGTGCTCGGCCACTACGTCCGCGACCTCGGCGTGCTGCCGCTGGAGGTGGCCGTCGCGAAGATGACATCGGTCCCCGCGGACCGGGCCGGGATCGGGGACCGGGGGCGGATCCGGCCGGGCGCGTTCGCGGACCTGGTCGCGTTCGACCCCGACCGCGTGATCGACCGGGCGACGTTCGAGGACCCGCACCGCTACCCGGTGGGCATCCCGCACGTGATGGTGAACGGCCGGTTCGCGCTGCGGGACGGAGCGTTCACGGACGAGCGGCCGGGACGCGCGGTCCGGCCGGCGACTATGGAGTCGTAACCCGCTCGAACCGCACCCCGCGTGTCCGCCCGTTCGACACCTCCACCCCGGTCACCTCACCCGACGCGTCGCGGATGAACCAGACCTCGGCGATCGGGAACCCGGCGGTGAACAGGTCCCGCTCGGAGCCGGGAGTCAGCGCGATCCCGTCGGCGATCCGGCGGTGCCGCACCTCCAGCCCGCCGCCCTCGATCGCGACCGCGTAGAACGTCTCGAGCTCGTCGCTGAAATAGCGGCCCGCGAGGCTTCGAGCTCCTGCTCGTCCGGGCTCCAGGCGCTGCCCCCGATCCGGTGCAGCAGGTGGTGTCCGTTCTGGTGGATCGTCAGCGAGTCGGCGCTGCCGTCCGGGTTGCGGTGGAATGTGACCGAGGCCTCGACCACCCGCAGCTCGAACGTCGAATCGGACGTCGGGAAGACCCAGGAGGATGATCGCGCGGCCCGGTGGCTGCAAGGCGGGACCAAATTTCCCGCGGACCCGCACGGCCATACTTTGTCGGTTGCGCGGAGGCCTGCTCCCTATCACTCGGTACCGTTTGCGATGAACCGTGACGCCATGCTCGGCGCCCTGGAGGCGCGCGACCTCTGGGACATCATCGTCGTCGGCGGCGGCGCTACGGGCCTGGGCGTGGCCATCGACGCCGCGTCACGCGGGTACCGGGCGCTTCTGCTCGAGCGCGGTGACATCGCCCAGGGTACATCGAGTCGCAGCACCAAGCTGGTTCACGGCGGCGTGCGCTACCTCCAGCAGGGCAACGTGGCGCTCGTAATCGACGCCCTCAAGGAGCGCGGCCTCCTGCTCGCCAACGCGCCCCACCTGGTCCGCAACCTGTCCTTCGTCGTACCCAATTACGAATGGTGGGAGGGGCCGTTCTACGGGATCGGGCTCAAGATGTACGACGTCCTGGCCGGGAAGCAGGGCTTCGGCCGCTCCCGCATGCTCTCCCGCGCCCGCACCCGCCAGCTCCTCCCCACCCTCGAGCCCGAAGGCCTCAACGGCGGCGTCATCTATTACGATGGCCAGTTCGACGACGCCCGCCTCGCCGTCAACATGGCGCAAACCGCCATCGAGCAGGGCGCGGTCGTCCTGAACCACGTCGCGGTCACGGAGCTGCTGAAGGAGGACGGTCTCGTCGTAGGCGTGCGCGCGCGCGATGCCGAGACCGCCCGCGAGTGGGAGCTGCGCGCCGGCGCCGTCGTGAACGCGACCGGGCCGTGGACCGACGAGCTGCGGCGGATGGACGACCCA
>DATLFF010000069.1:0-3647 GCA_035524915.1 Gemmatimonadota bacterium
GGGCATGGACGGATGCCGGCCGGGCGCGCGATGACGCACAACCTCGCACCGTGGGACCGCGCCACGCGCCTCGTGCTGGGAGCGGCGCTCCTGTACATGGCGTGGACCCTGCTCGCGGGGGTCGCGGCCGTCGTGGTGGGAGCGCTGGGTGGGGTCTTCCTGGCGACCGGCGCCGCCGGGACGTGCCCGCTCTACGCGATCACCGGCATCGGCACTCACGCGCGGCCGGGGCGGCCGTGATCCTCCGGATCTCTCCCGACCAGCGTGAGGACTGGCTCGCCGCGATCGGGCGAACCCATCGGGGCCGCCGGGCGCGGATCCGGGTCGGCTCCGGCCACGCCCCCGGCCGCACGGTCGCCGAGCTCCCGCTGGTCTCGCTCCGCTGGCGGGCCGACGAACGGCGCCTCGAGATCCTCCTGGGCGATCCGGCCCGCGACATCTGGTATCCCCACGAAGTGTGGGACGTCCGCGAGCTCGACGTGCGGACCGCGCCCGACGGGGTCGACGTGCGGATGGGATATCCAGGAGGACACACCACGCTCTCCCTGTCCACCGGGACGCGGGCGGGCGCTCCGGCGCCGGCGCTCGCGCGATCGGTGGGGGTCGCGTGACGATCCGGGAGATTCTCTGGCCGACCGACCTGTCGGAAGGCGCCGAGGCGGCTCTGCCCCATGCGGTGGCCTGGTGCCGACGGCACGGGGCCCGGCTCCACGCCGTCCACGTCGCCGTCTTCGACCAGCTGAACCCGTTCGACCCCGCCCATCACGTGGAGGATCCCGAGGCCTTGTGGGAGGGCCTGCGGGCCTCCGTGAAGGAGGAGGTCCGCGAAGCCCTGGCCCGCGTGGGGGCGCTGGACCTGGACGTCCGGACGAGTGCCGTTCGCGGGGATCACCCGGTCGAGGCGATCCTCGAGCACGCCGCCGGGGCCGACCTGATCGTCATGGGCACGCACGGCCGGACCGGCTTCCGCTCGCTCCTGCTCGGCTCCGTCACCGATCGCGTGATCCGCGAGTCCGAGCGGCCGGTCCTGGTGGTCCACCGGCGGGAGCCGGACCGGGCCCCCGTGCCGCCGTCGCGGGTCCTCGTTCCGATCGACTTCTCGCCCGCCGCCGCGCCCGCCGTCCGGATCGCGAGCGAGATCGCCGAGCTCTCCCGCGGTTCGCTCCTGCTGCTCCACGTGATCGAGGACGTGATCGTTCCCGACTTCTACTTCCCGGCCGCCCCGATGTGGCTCGACTATCCCGAGCTGCGGGAGACGGCCGATGCGCGGCTGCGCGACACCTTCACCGCCGCCGGGGGGCCCGCCGTCCCCGTCGAATACCGCGTGATGCCGGGCCGCGCCGTGCTCGACATCCCGCGCTACGCCCAGGAGTGGCGGGCGGATCTGATCGTGCTGCCGACCCACGGGCTCGGCGGGGTCGACCGGCTGCTGCTGGGGAGCACCGCCGACAAGGTCCTGCGCCGCGCGTCGTGCCCGGTGCTGGTCCTGCCGGGGCGGATCCTCGCGCGTGAGGTGCGCGAGGCGGGCGGGCCGCAAAACCCGCTCCGGGCCTGAGCCGGACGCCGGATTTCCCCACATCGTGTCCCGCAAACTCCCGACAGACGGGGCCATCGCCCGAGCCTATTCTGGGAGCCGGAGGTGATGACATGAGAACTCGCGCCCGCACGCATTCCGAACTCGACGTCCTGTCGCTCTACCTGTCCGACATCCGGGACCATTCCATCCTCACGCGCGCGGAGGAGGCCGAGCTCGCCCGCCGGATCCGCGCCGGCGACCAGGCCGCCCTGCACCGCCTGGTCGGCTCCAATCTGCGGTTCGTCGTGATCGTGGCGAAGAAGTACCAGAACCTCGGACTGAGCCTGCCGGACCTGATCGCGGAGGGGAACGTGGGGCTGGTCCGGGCCGCCCAGCGGTTCGACGAGACCCGCGGCGTGAAGTTCATCTCGTACGCCGTGTGGTGGATCCGCCAGTCGATCCTCAAGGCCCTGGCCGAGAACGCCCGTGCCTTCCGCCTGCCGGTCAACCAGGCCACGGCGCTGAACCGGCTCGTCCGGATCGAAGCCCAGCTCACTCAGAAGCTCGGCCGCGAGCCCCACGCCGACGAGGTGGCCGAGGCGATGGACATCGACGTGCGGGAGGTGTGGCGGACCCGCGACATGGGGCTGGAGTCGCTGGACCTCGATTCGCCGGCCTTCGACGACGACGGCGAGAAGACCCTCCAGACGATGATCGAGGACTCGCACGCCGTGGGCCCGGAGGAGCGGGTCGATCACCGCGAGGTGCGGGCCGGGGTGCGCTCGGCGCTCGCCTCGCTCACACCCCGGGAGCAGCGGATCCTCCGCCTCTACTTCGGGCTGGACGGCAGCCACCCGCTGACGCTCAAGGAGATCGGCTCCATCTACGACCTCTCGCGCGAGCGGATCCGGCAGATCAAGGATCGAGCCATGAGCCGGCTCGCCACGGGACGGCGCGGACGGCGCCTGCAGGCGCTCGTGTGACGGCCCCCCCGGCGGAACGTCTCTTTCCCACCCGGCGGAGTCCCGCCGCTCCCGGCCGCCCGGGCGGCGGGTTCCATCACCGCCACCTCGGCGCCCGCGAGATGCGGCCGGAGAGCCTGATGATGCGCTACGGCTACCGGCCGGACTGGTCGATGGGGGCGATCAAGTCGCCGATCTTCCAGACCTCCACGTTCGCGTTCCGCTCGGCCGCGGAGGGGAAGGCCTTCTTCGAGGTCGCCTACGGCCTGCGGGAGCCCGACGAGGGGGAGGACCCGGGCCTCATCTACAGCCGGCTCAACCATCCCGACCTGCAGATCCTGGAGGACCGGCTCACGCTGTGGGACGGCGCCGAGGCGGCGGTCGCGTTCGAGAGCGGCATGGCGGCGATCGCCTCGACCCTGCTCACGTTCCTCCGTCCGGGCGACGTGGTGCTCCACTCCGATCCGCTCTACGGCGGGACGGACTGGCTGTTCAACCACGTGCTGACCGAGTTCGGCATCACCCCCGTCGGGTTCCTCGCCGGCTCGCCGCCCGAGGCCGTGGAGGAGGCCGTCCGCGCCGCCCGTGAGATCGGCCGGCTGGCCATGATCTACGTGGAAACCCCCGCCAACCCCACCAACGCGCTGGTGGACATCGAGCTCTGCGTGCGGCTGGCGCGCGAGGCCGGCGACGACGTCCGGGTCGCGGTGGACAACACCTTCCTCGGACCCCTGTGGCAGCATCCGCTGAAGCTCGGAGCCGACCTGGTGCTCTACTCCCTGACCAAGTACGCCGGCGGGCACAGCGACCTGATCGCGGGCGCCTGCCTAGGCTCGGCGGAGCTCGTCTCGCGCGTCCGGGCCACGCGCACTTTCCTGGGGACCACGACCGACCCGTGGACCGGATGGCTGCTGCTGCGGAGCCTGGAGACCATGAAGCTCCGGATGACGTGCCAGATGGAGAACGCCCGGCGCGTGGCCGACTTCCTGGCCGGCCGGCCAGAGGTGGAGCGGGTCCACTACCTCGGCCACCTGCCGGAGGGCGACCCGCAGCGCGCGGTGTACGACCGCCAGTGCCTGGCGCCGGGCGGGATGATCTCCTTCGACATCCGGGGCGGCGAGGCCGGGGCGTTCCGCTTCCTGGACGCCCTCGAGATGGTCTACCTGGCC
>DATLFF010000070.1:0-3964 GCA_035524915.1 Gemmatimonadota bacterium
CCCGCCGCGACGACTTGTCGCTCGTCCATCCCTCGCGCTCGCCGCGCGCCAAAACGGTGTCGATCCCGGAATCGAGCGGAAGGCCGACCGCCTCGAGGTTCCGCCGCGTCGCGGCCTCGTGCTCGTCGTCCCGGTTCGTCACGTAGAAGACCGTGACGCCGAGGGAGTCGGCGAGGCGGAGGAACTCCCGTGCGCCGGGCCCCGGGGGCGCCGCGGCCTCGTCGACCCACGCCGTCCATGCCCGGGGATCGAACGTCCCTCCCTCCAGGATCATCCGCGCCTGGAACGGGGAGTTGTCGAGCACGGTCTCGTCGCGTCGAGGACGACGGCGGGCGGCAGGCCCGTGTAATCGCGTCCCTCCTGCTCGACGGCCGCGGTCCACGCCGGGTCGGCCAGCGCCCGATGGAGCGATTCCCGCGCGGCGGCATACGCCTGCCACGCGGCGGCCCGGTACTCGGCCGACGTCTGGACCCAGAGGGTCGCGTAGAGGGTCGGGTGATCGGCGCGGGAGGAAGTGGGCGGCGGGGGCGGCTCCGCGCGCGGAGTGGCGCAGGCGGCGATCAGACACGCCGCCGCCAGGAACCCGATCGCGGACCGAAGGACGCTCACCCAGCGGAACCTAATCGGTCAGGCCGCGGGTGTCTCGCCTCCTGGAACCGTGGCGCGGACGCGCGTTCCCCCGCCCGGGCGACTCTCCACGACGCACGAACCGCCGGCCGTCGCCGCCCGCTCGTGCATCTCGAAGAGGCCGAGCGCGGGGCCGGCCAGCGCGGCCTCCACGTCGAAGCCTCGGCCGTCGTCCTCCACCGCCAGCTCCGCCGCCCCCTGCGCGCGCGAGATCCGCACCGTGGCCCGGTGGGCCCCCGAGTGCCGGAGGACGTTGTCCAGCGCCTCGCAGGCGATGCGATAGAGGAGGAGATCCGACCCGGGGACGGGTTCCCGCTTTCCGTTCCTCCCCTCGAACTCGATCGCGAGGCCACGCGCCTCGAGCTCGTGCGCGTGAGCCTCCAGGGCGGCCTCGAGGCCCAGCTCGTCGAGCACGCGGGGGCGCCGGTCGGCCGCGTAGCCTCGGATCAAATCGAGCGCCGCGGCGATCTCCCGCCGCGTCTCCTCGAGCAGATCCTCCAGATCCGCCGCGCGCTGACGCTCGCCGGCGGCGATCCGCAACCGGACGAGAAGCGCCGCGAGGCGCTGGGCCGACTCCTCCTGGAGAGCTCGGGAGATCCGGTCGCGCTCCGCCTCCTCCCGACGGACCGCGCGCGCGGCCGACTCGGCCAGCTTCTGGCGATAGACCGCGACCCGCTCCAGCGCGTCGTTGAACGCGTCGACCAGGCCGGAGAGGTCGCGGTCGGCCAGGGTCGATCGGGGAGCGCGGGCGGTCAGATCCCCGAGCCGCACCTGCTTCGCCGCGCGCTCGAGGCGATGGAGCGGTTCCAGGGCGAGCTGGAGGAGCGCGGCGTCGATCAGGACGGTGAGGACGATACCGGCCAGCACGACCAGCACCGCCACGGTCAGCGCCTGCCGCTCGCTCCCCGCCGCCAGCTCGGCGCCCGCCAGCGCCCCGGCCACGGCCGCGAGCGTCACCAGGACGGCGTTCGCGATCAGGATCTTCGAGAAGAGCCCCAAGCGGAGCAGCGAGCGGAGCCGCTCGGCAAGCGTCATCGGACCGTCATGACGCGAATGGCCTGTCGACTGAGACTCAAGTTCGACCTCCTCGTCTGGTCTCGAATGCTACCCACGCCCCGGCCGATCGTCTGTCGGGGTCAGCGCAACGTCTGCCGTGCGGTGTTTCGGCGTTCGGGTGTGGGGAGATCCCCCACGCGGGTCGTCCGTTTCCAGCTCAGTGCGAGCGGGCGACGATCCAATCCGGGTCGCGTCGGTCCGCCAGCCCCGAAAGGTCGGCGAGGGCCAGGAGGGCGACGCGCCTCATACCAGTTCGTCGGCCACCGCGGTGACGATGTCGCTCGCCGAGAGGATGCCCGCCAGCCGATCGCCCTCCATGACGAGCACGCGATGCACCTCCGCCTCGCGCATCAGGCGCGCCGCCTCGCGAGCCGTGCGATCGGGGGCGATGGCGCGTACCCGCTGGGTCATGATCTCCGCCACCACGTGCTCCTCGAGCAGGTCCCATTCCGGTCCGGGCGTCTCCTCGAATCGCTCGTGGACGTCGGTCCCGACGTCGATCCACAGGTCGGTGTAGAACGTGACCGGCTCCTCCTCGTCCCAGCCCTCGAGCACCTCGACCTCACCCCATTCGGCCTGCTCGGGCCGCGGCGTGGGGACCGCGGGTGTCGACGCCTCGAACTCCAGCAGGTCGGTCGCGGACACCACGCCGACGACCTTGCCGCCGGAAACCACCGGGACCCCACCCACTCCCTCGTCGCGCAGGACCGAGAGCAGGTCCCGGAGCGTGGTGTACGGCCCGACCGTGATCACGTCCTCGGTCATGAGATCACGCACCTTGATCATTGGAATCCTCCTCGATTCACTTGGGTACACGGCTCTGGAGTGGAGCGTAGGATCGTGCGGGAGCGCCGTCTGGCGGGCGATTCCCGGCGCGCTGAGTGGGGATTCCGCGCACCGGTGTGGGGCGGCGCCCCACAGGAACGATCCCGACACCGGGCGACGGCGGACACCCGACAGACGGGGGGAAGCGCGCTCCGTATTCTGGGTACGGATGTCTCACCCCTGCCAGGAGGCGTGACCATGACGCAGACGATCCCCCGAGCTCGCTGGAGCGAGCGGCTCGAGGACTTCACCGACCGCAACGCGGGTCGACGGGCGATCCTCGAGGTCGATGACCTCGACCTGGGCGCGCAGCCGGCCGTGGACTACCCGCTGTGGGGAATCAGCTACGATCCGACCACCGACCGGGTGGAGGTCATGTTCAGCGACTTCCGCGATCTCACCAGTCACATGACGCATGGCGTCCACGGAGTGCGGAGCATCGAGCTTTTGCAGGAGGCGGGACGGGACGAGGTGCTGCGGATCGTCGAAGAAGGCGGAACCCAGACCCTGTTGCGGCTGGTTTCCCCGGTGGGGGTTTAGGGGGAGATCCCGCTAGACCTCCTTCAACAGCCCGGCCCGGAGCGCGAACCGGACGAGCTCGGCCCGGTGGTTGAGCCCCAGCTTGCCCATGATCCGAGAGCGGTAGGTATCCACGGTCTTGGGGGAGATGAAGAGCTTCTCGCCGATCTCCTTCGAGCTGTATCCCTCCGCGGTCAGCGCCAGCACCTCCTGTTCGCGCGTGCTCAGCTGGTGCAGCGGGTCGGGCGCTCCCTTGCCGGACCCGGCGGCCTTGTACTCGCGAAGCAGCAGCTTGGTGGCCTGAGGCGGGAGGTACACTTCCCCGCGCGCGATCACGCGGATCGCTTCGATCAGCGAGCGGTCGGCGGCCGTCTTCGTGAGGTAGCCACTGGCCCCTGCCTCGAGGACGGGCACCAGGTATTCCTCTTCGGCGTGCATGGTCAGGACCAGGACCTTGCTGTCGAGGTCGAGCGCCACGATGCGGCGGGTCGCCTCGAGCCCGCCCGAGCCCGGCATCGACAGATCCATCACGACGATGGACGGCTGAAGCTCGCGGACGAGATCGACCGCCTCGTCGCCGGTGGAGGCCTCCCCCACGACCTCGATGCCCATCTCGGCCTCGAGCAGTGCCCGCAGCCCGGCTCGCAGCACGACGTGATCATCCGCCAGCACCACTCGAATGTCGCTCATCGGGGTCGCCTCCTGACCGGCAGCTCCACGCGCACTCGCGTTCCCTCGCCGGGCGCGCTCTCGATCTCGAGCATACCGCCGGCGTTGCGGGCGCGCTCGCGCATCCCGATGAGCCCCAGGCCGTGGCCGTCCTCGCCGGAGCTCTGGTCGACGGGGAACCCACGACCATCGTCGGTGATCCCTGCCCTAACGATCCGCTCGTCCACGTCGAGCGAGACGGCGACCCGCGACGCGCCGGAATGGCGCA
>DATLFF010000071.1:0-14146 GCA_035524915.1 Gemmatimonadota bacterium
CAGCTGGGTGAACTGGCTCCCGAAGTCGAGGACGAGGATCCACTCTCCCGGCCGGCGCATCTCCCCGCTCATTCCGCGCTCCCGTCGTCAGAACTCATGGAACCGCACCTCGTGGGAGTCCGTGTCCCACACCGCCACCGAGGCGATGCCGCCCAGCCAGCCGCACGCCTCGCCGGGGTTCACGATCAGCGTGCCGCCGACGCGGCGCTCGTCGCGCTCGTGCGTGTGGCCGTAGACGACCAGGTCCCAGTCGTCGGCCGCCGCCACGTCGGCCACCCCGCGCGGCTCGTGCATGACCAGGATCCGGCGTCCGCCCAGCCGCGCCTCCCACCACTGACTCTCGAGCCGCGCGCCGATTTCGGCGAACGCCCGGGCGAGATGGAAGACGTCCCCGTCGTTGTTGCCGAGGATGCCGTGGAGCGGCGCGTCGAGCGCGGCCAGCTCGCGGACGGCGAACGGGGAGCAGTAGTCGCCGGCGTGGATCACCGCTTCGACGCCGGCGCGGTTCAGGATCGAGCACGCCTCGCGGGTCCGGATCACGTGGTCGTGGGTGTCGGCGAGGAGGCCGACCCTCACGCGGAATCGTCCGCGGGCTCGAAGAGCGATCCGCCGGGTCGGAGACGACGAATGGCCTCTTCGGGGGGAAGCGCCGTCTCCGCACCCGTTTCCATCTCCTTGACTCTCCACGTCCCCTCGGCCATCTCCTTCTCGCCGATCAGAACGGCGACGCGGGCTCCCGACTGGTCCGCCCGCTTGAGCAGCTTCCCCACCGACTGGTCCTTGAGCGCCAGGTCGGCCGCGAGCCCCGCGGCGCGGATCCGCGTGACCGCCTCCATCGCGGCCGGCCGGTCGCCGGGCGCAACGGGGATGACGTACGCGTCGCATGCCGCCGCGAGTTCGGGGACCCGCCCGCGCGAGTCGAGGAGCTCCAGCAGCACGGCGTCGCCCAGGCCGAATCCCACCGCCGGCAGGTCCTCGCCGCCCGCCGCCGCCACGAGCCCGTCGAACCGGCCGCCGCCGCAGATCGCCCGCAGCTCGCCGGCGCGGTCGTACATCTCGAACACCACGCCCGTGTAGTAGGCGAGCCCGCGCACGATCGCCGCGTCGAAGGCGCAGAAGGGGGCCACGCCGTACGCCTCGAGGCAGCGCTCCAGCTGGACCATCCGCTCGGCCTCCGCCGCCAGTGCGTCGCCGGCCGGACCCAGCTCCTCGGTGAGCCCCGCCAGGTCCCGCCGCGCCACCGCCCGGGTGAGGGTCTCGGCGGTCGCCCGCGGAACTCCCGCCTTCTCGAGCTCGGCCACCACCACGCCGGCGTCCGCCTTGAGCAGCTTGTCGAGCGCCGCGTACACCGCCTCCCGGGCCTCGTCCGGGATCGACAGCGCGGCGAGGGCCGCGTCCAGCAGGCGCCGGTCGCTGTAGCGCACCTCGAAGTCGGACTCGGTCAGCCCGCAGGCCTTCAGCACCTCGACCCCCGCCGCGATGATCTCGGCGTCCGCCTCGATCCCCTCCACGCCGACGATGTCCAGATTGAGCTGGAAGAACTCCCGCAGCCGGCCGCGCTGCGGCCGCTCGTAGCGGAAGAGCCGGGGGATCGAGTACCACTTGATCGGCTTCGGCAGTCCCTGGCTGCGGGCGGCGATCATCCGCGCCAGGGACGGGGTCATCTCCGGCCTGAGCGCCACCTTCCGCCCGCCCTTGTCCTCGAAGGCGTAGAGCTGGCCGACGATCTCCTCGCCGGACTTCCGGACGTAGAGCTCCAGCGGCTCGATCACGGGGCCGTCGTACTCCTCGAACGCGAACCGCTCGGCCACCTCGCGCCAGCGCGACTCCAGCCACCGCCGGAGGCGCATCTCCGCGGGATAGAAGTCGCGCGTGCCCTTGAGTCCCTCGATCCGGCTCACCGCCCGGCTCCCGCCCCGGCGCCTGCCATCCGCCGCCGCGAGAGCCACGGCTCGCCCGGCCGGGCGACCCCTAACGCGATCAGGGCCTCGCCCACGGTGTAGAAGGAGCCGGTCACGACGATCCGCTCGGCCCGCCCGGCGGCGACTTCCCCGCGGGCCGCCGCGAGCCCGCCGGCCACCGAGCCGGCCCACTCCACCCACGGCCGCATCGCCACGCCGCGGGCCGCGGCCCCCTCCTCCAGGCGGCGGTCGGCGGGCGCCGTGGCCAGCCCGCAGAGCCAGGCTCGCGAGGCCGCCGGCTCCAAGGCGTCCAGCATCGCCTCCCACGCCTTGTCCGCCAGAATCCCGACCACGAAGGCGGACGGGCCCCCGCCGAGCGCGGCCAGCGTCGCGGCCAGCCCCTCCACCGCCTCCGGGTTGTGGGCCACGTCCAGCAGCGCGGGCGCGCCGCCCGCATCCAGCCACTCGACCCGCCCCGGTGGCGCGAGGGCGGCCAGCGATTCCCGGACCGCAGACTCCTCGACCTCGATTCCGCGGTCCGCGGCGAACCGATCCCAGGCGCGGAGCGCCAGCGCCGCGTCGGCGGCGAACGGAGCCCCCGCGAGCGGGATCTCCAGATCCGGCCGGTCGATTCCCGGTCCGGCCCAGTCGAACCGGGTGCCGGCGCGGGTCACGGACTTCACATCCAGCTTCACTACATCTGTCATGAACTCCAACGGAGCAACGACTTGCGTGGCTACGTCACGGAACGCCGCCCGGACCTCGGGGGGGCCCGGGTCCCCCACGAGGGCGGGCCGGCCGGGGGTGAAGATCCCGGCCTTCTCGCGGGCGATCGCCGCCGGCTCGGTCCCCAGGTGCCGCTCGTGGTCGCGCCCCACGTTCGTGACGACGGCCAGTTCCGGGTGGACCACGTTAGTGGCGTCCAGCCGTCCCCCCAGGCCCACCTCCACCACCGCCACGTCCACGCCGGCGGCCTCGAACACCAGGAAGGCGATCAGGGTCGTGGCTTCGAAGTAGGTCATCCGGCGCCGCTCCACCTCCGGGGCGATCCGCCGCCACGCCGCGGCCACCGCCTCGGCCGCGGCGGGACGGCCCGCCACGCGGATCCGTTCCCGGAGGTCGACCAGATGGGGGGAGGTGTAGAGTCCGGCCGCGAGGCCGTGCGCCGCCGCCAGGCCCGCCAGAGCCTCCGCCGTGGTGCCCTTGCCGTTGGTGCCTCCGACGTGGAGGACCGGCGCGGCCCGCTCCGGCGCCCCCAGCGCCGCGCACGAAGCCCGCATGTTCTCCAGGCCCAGCCGCACGCCGAAGCGCTCCAGCCGGGCCAGCGCCGCCAGGGTGTCCGCGTAGCCGATCACGCCTCTTCCGGCAGGGCCTCCCGCCCCAGCATCCAGCGGATGGCGCGCGACACCGTCCGTTTGAGCGCGTCGCGCTCCACCACGCGGTCCACGAAGCCGTGGTCCAGCAGGAACTCGGCGGTCTGGAACTCGTCGGGCAGGTCCTGCCCGATCGTCTGCTTGATGACGCGCGGTCCGGCGAAGCCGATCTGGGCCTTGGGCTCGGCGAGGATCACGTCCCCAAGCATGGCGTACGAGGCGGTGACTCCACCCGTCGTGGGATCGGTGTCGATCGCCACGAACGGCAGGCGCTGCTGGTCGAGCGCCGCCAGCAGCGCGCTCGTCTTCGCCATCTGCATGAGCGAGAGGACCCCCTCCTGCATCCGCGCCCCGCCCGACGCCGACACGATCACGAGCGGCGCCTCGCGCGCCATCGCCCGCTCGATCGCGCGCGCCACCTTCTCGCCCACCACCGATCCCATGCTCCCGCCGAGGAAGTGGAAATCCATGACGGCGATCGACACCTCCAGCCCGTCGATCGCGCCCATTCCGCACACCACCGCCTCGTTCCGCCCGGTCCGCTCGCGGTACTCCTCGAGCCGTTTCGGGTAGGGCTTGGTGTCCACGAATCCCAGCGGGTCGACGCTCCGAATGTCCGCGTCGTGCTCCTCGAAGGTGCCCGCGTCCAGCAGGAGCTCCAGGTAGTCGTCGGCGCCGATGCGGAACGGGTGACCGCAGCGACTGCAGGTCCACGCCTTCTGCGCGAGGTCCTTGCGGTACAGGATGTCGCCGCACGACGGGCACTTCTGCCACAGCTCCCCCGGTAACTCCTTCTTCTCGGTCGTGTCAATCTTGCGCTTCTCGCGCTTGAACCAGGTCATCGTCGTCCCCCCTCGGCCGGGCGGGTCACAGGTTGCCGTCGGCGTCGAAGATGCAATAGTGGAAGCTCCTCCGCCCGGCCAGGGGCGCGTCCGGGTAGTGGATCAGGTGGACCGGCCGGCGCTGGGCCAGGAATCCGAGGTCCCTGAGCCGCGCCACCTCGCCCGCGTCCTGCGCCATCGCCCGCACCGTCGGGCTCCCGGCCGCGCGGGCGCCCTCGAGCAGAACCCGGAACAGCGCGGCCGTGCCTTCCGGCGAAGCCGCGTGCCAGTCGTGCACGTAGAGGTTGCTTCCCGCGGCCTCCCACAGGGCGTAGCCGTCCTCCTCCACCACCAGCGCCGAGAGCTCGGGCGAGAAGCCGGGGAGCCCGCGGGCGCGCCATCCCAGGAATGCGGCGTCGTGAACCACGTGGGGCCGCTCCACGGCGGCCTCCCGCCGCTCGACCCGGGCGACCACCTCGCGCCAGCCCCGGGGCTCGGCCTCGAGCCCCGGCCGGGCCCGCGCCAGCCGGCGGAGCCGCCACGCCACCCAGGGCGCCGCCAGTGTCCCGAGCGGCCGGGCCAGGGGCCGCGTCCGGCCGCGCAGCTTCCACTCCAGCACGTGGGACGCATCGAGCGGGAGCACCATCTTGGTCGGACCCGGGATCGGCCGGAAGCCGGCCCGGGCCATCGCCACGTCCGCCGCCGGGCTCGGCTCGCTCCCCAGCGTGATCCGCTCTCCCTCCATGCCCGCCCGGAGGAGCCGGGTGCCCGTCCCGCCCCGGCGGACCCGGTCGTCCACCATCAGGTCGCAGGCCCACTGAGCCGGCCGGACCTCGCCGTCCACCGCCAGGTCGACGGGGATGAGGCCGAGCTGACCGACGACCGCGTCGCCGTCCAGCGCCACGAGGAGCCCCGGCACCTCGCCGGTGGCGGGGCCGCGGAACTTCCAGCGCAGGTAGGCCGGATCGCGGCGCCGCTCCTTGGCCGGCCACATCCGGCGGGCGAGTGCCCGCTGGCCCTCGGCGTGGGCCTCGGAATACGGCGCCACGTGGATCCCGCTCGCCCCGTCCACTCAGCGCGCCGCCGCGCGGGCCGCGCACGCCGCCGCCACCGTGGTCGGCGCCACCTCGCCCCGGTCGCGCCGCTCCGCCACCTCCCGCAGGAAGGTCTCGAGGTGCCGGACGTGCTCGGTGCGGTCGCGGTCGAGCCCCGACGGATGTCCGACGAGGACGAGCGGCGCGCTCCGCCGGACGGCCTCGGCCAGGAGCCGCCGGGCGCCCTCGTCGAAGCCGGTGTAGTGCTGGGGTACGCAGGTCACCCCGCCGACGGCGGTCCACGGGCGGTCGAGCCGCGCCAGGAGCGGATCCCCGCCGCGCAGCCGATGCCAGAGCGGCCGCCACGACACCCGGCACCACGAGTAGCCCGCCTCGGCCACCAGCGGCACCAGCGTGCCGAGGTCGCCCCCCGGGCCCAGCCGCGCCCGATCCCCCCGGCTGAGCGCCCCCTTCCTCCGCCAGCTCATCGGGCGGCTGAACGGCGGCACGAACCCGCGGACCGCGCCGTCCCCCACCACCCGCTCGAGCGCCCGGCGCGAGCGGGCGAGCGAGCGCCGCACCTGCTCCCGCTCGAGGAACGGGAACCACTCGTGCCGCCACGAGTGGGAGGCCACCTCGTGCCCCCGCTCGGCGATCTCGCGGATCCGATCCGGCGCGTGGAAGGGCGCCGGGCCGGGCTCGGCGGCGAACCCGAGACAGGCGAAGGTCATCCGGATCGACAGCTGGTCGGCCAGGTCGAGGATCCGCGCCACGTTCCGCGCCTCGCGGTCCACGTTGGCCGCGTCCCAGTCGTACGGATACGACGTGTTCGCCATCCCGAGGGCGGAATCGTAGTCCCAGACGACGAGGAGCGGGACGGGCGCATCCACGAGGGGCTCGGCGGGTGGAAGGTCGGCGGTCGGGACGCGGGTCGGCGCCAACGCTACCGGACGCCCGCCGGGCGAGTCAACCGCGCCGGGGGGGACGTCCGGGCCGGCGGCGGGACCGATCGACGAGCTCTCCGGTACGGCCAGGTCGCGGACCATCGTGATCGCGTCCTCCCGCGGCGACTGGTAGTAGCCCCTCCGCCGGCCCTGGACGGTGAACCCGTGCCGCTCGTAGAGCGCGCGCGCGGCCCTGTTGCCTTCGCGGACGCCGAGGTAGACCCGCCGCGCACCGCGCCGGGCGGCCTCGTCGAGGAACTCGTCGAGGAGCCGGCCGCCGACGCCGCGCCGCCGCCCCCCTTCCGCGACGGCCAGGTTGGCGAGCTCCGCCTCGTCGGCGACCACCCAGCCGATGGCGTAGCCGATCACGCGGCCGGACTCCTCGGCCACCCGCGCGAGCGCCGGTCCGGACTCCAGGGCCTGGGCGAAGTGGTCGCGCCCCCACGGATTGGGGAAGATCGCGCGCTCGAGCGCGAGGACCGCGTCGAGGTCCGCGGCGCGGAACGGGCGGAGGCGCGGAGAGGTCCCTACGGCGGTCACCGTGGCCACGGGGGGTCGACCCCCGGCCGCACGTAGACCAGCTCCAGCCGCTCCGGCGAGGCGAGGCGCCACCGCCCGGGGTCCGCCGCCACCAGCCGGGACAGGGCCCCCGCCACCGCCGGCCCGTCTCCTTCGGCCGCGGCCCGCGGCAGATCCCCTCCGAGCCGGGCCGCCGCCTCCGGCTCCAGGTCGAACGGCCCCTCGACCGTCCGCCACCCTCCGTTCGCCCGCTCCAGGACCGCGGCGTAGCGCCGACCCCGGCGGGCGTCCATCTCGGCCCGGACCCGGGGCGCGCCGGGCGGCGCCCACGCCTCCGCCACCGCGGCGAGCGTGGGAACCGCGTGGAGGGCGATCCCGCGGGTCTCGGCGAGGCCGAGCGCGAACGCCGCCCCCACTCGAAGGCCGGTGAAGGATCCGGGGCCGGCGGGGATCGCCAGCGCCTCCAGGTCGGGCCATCCCAGCCCGGCCGCGGCCAGCAGCGCCTCGGCCGCCGGCGCGGTCTCGACGAACGCCCGGCGCCAGGCGATCCGTCGCCCGATCGTGCCCGCGTCCGTCCGGAGGGCCACGCCGGCGGCGTCGGTGGCCGTGTCGATCGCCAGCACGATCACGGCTCGACCTCCGCACCGGTTCCGGCCAGAACGGCCCGCGCGGGCTCCCAGCCCGGGCCGGCGAGCTCGCCCGCCAGACGGCGGGCGTCGTCCCCGTCGGGCTCGATCCGGATCCGGCCCCACGGCGCGGCCACGCGATCGCGGATCAGATCCGGCCACTCGACGCACGTCACACCGGGCCCGTCCAGGATCTCGGCTGGATCGAGGGTCTCGAGCGCGGCGGCGTCCGCGAGGCGGTAGAGGTCGACGTGCGTGAACGGGCGGGCGCCGTCGTAGTGGAGGACCAGGTTGTAGGTGGGGCTCGTCACCGGCTCCCGCACGCCGCAGCCCTCCGCCACGCCCTGCGCGAGCGTGGTCTTCCCCACGCCCAGTGGACCCTCCAGGAGCAGGACCGCGCCATCGGGAGCGGCCGCCCCGAGGGCGCGTCCGATCGCGCGCGTGGCCGCGGCCCCGGCCGCCCGCGCCCGCCAGCGGATCACGGCTCGGCGTCGAGGCCGATCCGCCGCCGCAGGGTCCCTCGCCCGCGGGCCCCCGGCGTGGCCTCGCCGCGGAGCTCGAACAGCTGATCCCGCAGGAGCGCGGCGGTCTGGAAGTCCAGCCGCTCGGCCGCCTCCCGCATCTCGGCCTCCACCTGGCGCGCCAGATCCTCGCGCTCGATCTCGCCGGCCAGGCCCCGGATGCGCTCGCGCACCGCGCGGCCGCGCTGGGGGGCGCCGGTGCGGGAGTCGGCCACCGCCGTCGTGCGCAGGATCTGGTCGCGCGTCTTATAGATCGTCTGGGGTACGATCCCGTGGGCCTCGTTGTGGGCCTCCTGGATCTCGCGGCGGCGCTCGGTCTCGTCCATCATCCGCCGCATCGAGTCCGTCACCCGGTCGGCGTAGAGGATCACCCGGCCGTTCACGTTCCGGGCGGCGCGGCCGGCGGTCTGGATGAGGGCCGTGTCGGAGCGCAGGAATCCCTCCTTGTCGGCGTCCAGGACCGCCACCAGCGACACCTCGGGCAGGTCCAGCCCCTCCCGCAGCAGGTTGATCCCGACCAGGACGTCGAACTCGTCCATCCGGAGCCCGCGGAGGATCTCCATCCGCTCGATCGTGTCGATGTCGGAGTGCATGTAGCGGACCCGCACACCGGCCTCGTTCAGATAGTCCGAGAGGTCCTCCGCCATCCGCTTGGTGAGGGTGGTCACGAGCACTTTCTCGCCGACCTCCTCCCGCTGGTGGATCTCCTCCAGCAGGTCGTCCACCTGGCCCTTGACCGGGCGCACCAGGACCTCCGGGTCCACCAGTCCCGTGGGGCGAATGATCTGCTCCACCACGACGCCCCCCGAGCGCTCGAGCTCGAAGTCTCCCGGCGTGGCCGACACGAACACCACGTTCCGCATGAACTCGCTCTCGAACTCGTCGTAGCGCAGCGGTCGGTTGTCGAGCGCCGAGGGCAGGCGGTAGCCGTGCTCGACCAGCGTCTCCTTGCGCGAGCGGTCGCCGGCGTACATGCCGCCGATCTGCGGCACGCTCACGTGGGACTCGTCGATCACCAGCAGGAAATCATCGGGGAAGTAGTCGAAGAGGCACGCCGGGCGCACGCCCGGCGCCCGGCCGGCGATGTGCCGCGAGTAGTTCTCGATCCCCGCGCAGTAGCCCATCTCGCGCATCATCTCGATGTCGAAGCGCGTGCGGGTCTCGAGCTTGTGGGCCTCCAGAATGCGTCCCTGCTCGCGCAGATCCACCAGACGCTCTTCCAGCTCGGCCCGGATCGCCTTCACCGCCACCTCCAGCCGCGGGCGGGTGGTGACAAAGTGCTTCGCCGGGTAGATGGCGGCCCGCTCCAGCGTCTGGATCGTGGTCCCCCGCATGGGGTCGATCTTGGAGATCCGCTCGACCTGGTCTCCCCAGAGCTCGATCCGGACCGCCTGTTCCTCGTAGGCCGGGAAGACCTCGATCGTGTCGCCCCGGACCCGGATCTTGCCGGGCTCGAAGCCCCAGTCGTCGCGCGCGTACTGGATGCGCACGAGCTCCTCGAGGATCGTCTCCCGCGAGACCTCCTGCCCCGTCTCCAGCACCACCATGAGCTCGCGGTACTCGCGCGGATTCCCCAGGCCGTAGATCGCCGAGACCGAGGCCACGACGATCACGTCCTCGCGCTCGATCAGCGACGACGTCGTCCGCAGCCGCAGCCGGTCGATGTCGTCGTTGATCGAGGCGTCCTTCTCGATGTAGGTGTCGGTGGCCGGGATGTACGCCTCCGGCTGGTAGTAGTCGTAGTACGAGATGAAGTACTCGACGGCGTTGTGCGGGAAGAGCTGCTTGAGCTCGCCGTAGAGCTGGGCGGCCAGCGTCTTGTTGTGGCTCAGGACGAGGGCGGGCCGCCCGTACGCCGCGATCACGTGGCCCATGGTGAACGTCTTGCCGGTGCCGGTGGCCCCGAGGAGCGTCTGGAACCGGCGTCCCTCGCGGAGTCCCTCGGTCAGCTCGGCGATCGCGCGGGGCTGGTCGCCCCTGGGCTCCATGTCGGAGACGAGCTGGAAGCGCGGCACGGCCTCACCCCGTCCCGGCGGCGCGCGGCCCGCGCTCGAGCGGGGCCCGCGCGCCGGGCCGCTCGGCCGCGTACCACTCGACGAACCGCTCCAGGCCGCGATCGAGAGGCGTGTCCGGCGCGAAGCCCAGCAGCTCGGCGGCCCGCTCCACGCTGGCGAAGGTACGCCGCACGTCCCCCGGAGGAACCGGCCGGTGGACCACCCGCGGCGAGCGCCCGGTGGCCCGGGCGAGCGCCTCGAGCAGACCGGTCAGGGAGACCGGGGAGGAGTTGCCCAGATTCACGATCTCGTACTCCACGTCGTCCACCCGCTCGATCGCCACCACCACGCCCCGGACGACGTCGTCCACGAAGGTGAAATCCCGCTCCATCGAACCGTCGCCGAACAGCGGGATCTCCTCGCCCTCGAAGAGCCGCCGCGTGAAGTCGTGGATCGCCATCTCCGGTCGCTGGCGCGGCCCGTACACCGTGAAGAACCGGAGGCACATCGTGCGCACGCCGTGCACCGCCGCGTGGACGTGGCACAGCTCCTCGCCCGCCTTCTTCGTCATGGCGTAGACGGAGATCGGACGGTCCACCCGGTCGTCCTCGTGGAACGGGACCTTCTCGTTGTTCCCGTAGACGGACGACGAGGACGCGAACACGAGCCGCCGGACGCCGGACGCCTTCATGGCGTCCAGCAGGTGGGACGTGCCGACTACATTTGTAGTCACGTACGACTCGGGGTCCGCCAGGGAGGGCCGCACCCCGGCCTTCGCCGCCAGGTGGACCACGACGTCGTATCCCCCGCCCGAGAAGAGCCCGCGCACCGCGTCGCGGTCGCGCAGATCGCCCTCGATCAGCTGGAAGCGGGGCTCCGCCAGCGCGGCCGCAAGGTTCCGCTCCTTGATCTCGCGGGAATAGAACGGGTCGAAGTTGTCGAAGCCGACGACCTCGTGGTCCCCGGCGAGCAGCGCCTCCGCGAGGTGCGAGCCGATGAACCCCGCGGCGCCGGTCACCAGGATCCGCATGGCGGGAATCTAACCCCGGCGCGCGGCGGGCGCCGGACGGGAGCTAGGAGTCGTGCACCTCGACGCCGCGTGGCGGCTCGAAGGCGAAGAGGGAGGCCGGCGTGCGGGCGCCGGGCTCCAACCGGACGAACGTGTAGGTCTTCACCACCCCGTCTCCGGTCTCCGTGCGGACCTGCCGCGGCAGGCCGGACGCGCGGTCCACCCAGACGTCCAGGGCGGCGAACTCGGCGGCGTCCGAACGCGGCGTCAGCGCGAGGTGATCCGTGACCCCGCCGGACAGCGCCACCTCGCCGACCCGCCGCACGTCGTAGCCGGACCGCAGGTCGCGCAGGTAGGTGAGCGGGTTCCGCACGCCGGACGTGGCCGCGGCCTGGCGGATCACCTGATCCGGCTGGCTCGACGGCAGGTAGATCCAGACGAACGCGCCGTCGTTCACCACCACGTCGCCCTGCGGGTACCGGTACTCGATCCGGAACCGGTCGGGCGAGCGGTAGTGCAGGGTGCCGTGGCCGACCTCCGTGCGCTCGAGAATCGGGTTGGTGGAACGCTGCACGAACTCGGCGCGCAGAGTGACCAGCCCATCCAGGGCGCGGTCGGCCCGCCGCAGGACCGCGTCGGCGTCCTGGCCGGCCGCCGCCGCGGGGAGCGCGGCCGTCAGCAGGGCCACCGTTCGCAGGGCGTGGAGGAATCGGGCGTGTCTCACGAGGGGTTCAGACCCCGGCGGAGGCCCCGGGTTCCGCGGGGCGCGGAATTCCGCGGCGAGCGGATCGTCAGCCGCCCACCGCGCGGCCCGGCTGGGGCTCCTGCGCGTGGGCCCCGACGTACTCGCGCCGCTCCACGTCGAGGATCCCGTCGATCGCCTTCATCGACCGGATCACCCGGGTCAGGTGCTCGAGGTCCTTCACCTCGACCACGAACGTCCCCTCGATCCCCACCTCGGTCGCCGTGAGGTCGGCGCTCTTGATATCGGTGGACGTGCGCGACACGGCGCCCGCCACGTCGGCGAACAGGCCGCGGCGGTCCGTGCCCGTCACCACCAGCCGGACGATGAAGGTGTCGGCCCCCCTCGTGTCCCATTCGACGTCGATCTTGCGGTCCGGAACGTCGGTCAGGTTCAGGAGGTTCGGACAGTCGGAGCGGTGGACGGAGACGCCGCGGCCGCGGGTGATGTAGCCGAGGATCGGATCCCCAGGGATCGGCTGACAGCACTGGCTGAAGCGCACCATCATGTTGTCGAAGCCCTGGATCCGGACTCCCTTGGGGCCGCCGGTGATCTTCTCCACCATGCGCTCGAACGCGGTCGGCGACCGGGGCTCCTGCGTCCGCGGCTCCGGGTAGAGCACGTTCCACGCCTGGGTCAGCGTGACATCCCCTCGCCCCATCGCCTCGTGCAGGTCCTCGATCCCGCCGAGGCCGAAGCGCTCGGCCACCCCCTTCAGCGCGTCGTCGTCCGGCTTCTTGACGCGGGCGCGTCGGACCTCCTTCTCCAGCATTTCCTTGCCGAGGGCGATCGAGTGGCTCCGCTCCTCGGCGCGGATCGTCCGGCGGACGATCGAGCGCGCCTTGGACGTCTTGACGAAGTGGAGCCAGTCGCGCGACGGCCGCTGCGACGGGCTCGTGAGCACCTCGACCGTGTCGCCCGACGTCAGCTGTCGATGGAGCGGGACGATCCGCCCGTTCACCTTGGCCCCCGAGCAGTGGACGCCGACCTCGGTGTGGACCTGGAACCCGAAGTCGATCGCGGTTGAGCCCATCGGCAGCTGGATCAGGTCGCCCTTCGGCGTGAACACGAAGATCTCGTCCTTGTAGAGATCGATCCTGAGGTACTCCAGGAACTCGTCCGGGTCGGTCATGTCCTTCTGCCACTCCAGGATCTGCCGGAACCAGCTCAGCTGCTCGTCGAGCTCGGTCTCCGCCCTTCCCTCCTTGTACTTCCAGTGGGCCGCGATCCCCACCTCGGCGGTGCGGTGCATGTCCCAGGTGCGGATCTGGATCTCGAACAGCCGCCCCCCGGGCCCCGACACGGTGGTGTGGAGGGACTGGTACATGTTCGACTTCGGCGTGGCGATGTAGTCCTTGAACCGGTCGTGGATCGGGTTCCACAGCGTGTGGATGATCCCCAGGACGTGATAGCAGTCGCGCACCGTCGAGGTCAGCACCCGGATCGCCAGCAGGTCGTAGATCTCCTCGTAGGGCTTCTCCCGGGACTGCATCTTCTTGAAGATCGACCACAGGTGCTTCGGCCGGCCGGTGATCTCGGCCTCCAGGTCGGCCACGCCCAGCGCCTCGCCGAGCGGGTCGGAGATGGCCGCGATCATCCTTTCCCGCTCCTTCCGCTTGGCCTGCACCTTCTTCGCCAGCTCGCGGTACTCCTCGGGCTCGAGGAACTTGAACCCCAGGTCCTCCAGCTCCCACCGGATGGTGGCGATGCCGAAGCGGTGCGCGAGCGGGGCGTAGATGTCCATCGTCTCGCGGGCGATCCGCCGCCGCTTCTCGTCGGGTAGGTATTCCAGCGTGCGCATGTTGTGGAGCCGGTCGGCGAGCTTGATCAGGATGATCCGGATGTCGCGGGCCATCGAGAGCAGGAGCTTGCGATAGTTCTCGACCTGCCGCTCCTCGCGCGACTGGAACCGCAGATGGGCGATCTTCGTGAGGCCGTCCACCAGCTGGGCCACCTGCAGGCCGAACTCGGCCTCGATCTCCGCGACCGTGACCTCGGTATCCTCCACCACGTCGTGGAGCAGCGCGGCCACCACGGTGTCGGTGTCGAGGAGATTGAGCTCCAGCATGATGCCCGCGATCTCGGCCGCGTGCGAGATGAACGGCTCCCCCGACAGCCGGCGCTGGCCGCCGTGGGCGCGCTCCCCGAACGCATACGCGAGCTCGATGCGCTCGCGGTCGAGGCGATCGGCCGAGGCGTCGAGCAGCTTGAAGAATCGCTTGCGGTCCATGGACTTAGGAAGGTACACGGCGGGCCCCGCACGGGCACCACGGCGGGGCCAGGAACGGGATGGCGAAGCCGGCAGGGTCGGCGCGGCCGGTGGACAGAGGCGCCCGCGGCGCCGCTATGGGTCGGGACCCCCCGGCGGCACGGAGGGTCCCGACGGGTGTTACTTGACCGAGAACTCGACCAGCTTCTGGGCCGCGTTCCACTTCGCGTCGTAGCTCCGCGCCTTGCCCACGGACACCCCGTAGTTCTTCAGGAACTGGGAGCCCGACACGTACCGGCGCCGCCCCCCCTGGGGGGACTCGCGCAGCTTGTACGAGGCCTTGGTGGGCTTCCGGCGCGGCCGGAGCCCCACCTTCTTGGTCCGATTGTCGAACAGCAGCTCCACGTGGTTGGCGCCGTCGAACCACTCGTCGTAGGCGCCGGGGCTGACGGA
>DATLFF010000072.1:0-2593 GCA_035524915.1 Gemmatimonadota bacterium
GACACCTCCGGCCCGGGGCCGGCGACCGTCGGCTTCCGGCTGGGCGAGCGCGAGCACCGGCTCTCGGCCCAGATCGTGGTGGACGCCAGCGGCCGGCGCACGCTGGCCGGCAACCAGAACAAGTGGCGGATCCGGGACCGCGTGTTCGACCAGTACGCCCTCCACACCTGGTTCGAAGGATACGACCGGCGCACCCTCACGAAGAAGGACATGCTCGAAGACTACATCTTCGTGCACTTCCTGCCGATCACCAACAGCTGGATCTGGCAGATCCCCATCAGCGACACCGTGACCAGCATCGGCGTGGTGACCCAGAAGAGGCACTTCGCGGGCAGTAAGGAGGACCGCCAGGCGTTCTTCTGGGAGTGCATCGGGACCCGGCCCGAGCTGGCCGAGGCCCTGCAGGCCGCGCGCCAGATACGCCCGCTCAAGGACGAGGGCGACTACAGCTACGCCATGACGCAGATCACCGACGACCGTCTGGTGCTGATCGGCGACGCCGCCCGCTTCGTGGACCCGATCTTCTCCACCGGCGTCTCGATCGCGCTGAACTGCTCGCGGTTCGCCCACCGGGACATCCTCGGGGCGCTCGAGACGGGTGATTTCACGCGGGGGGCGTTCGAGACCTACGAGACGACGATCCAGCGCGGGACGCGAAACTGGTACAACTTCATCTCCGTGTACTACCGCCTGAACGTCCTGTTCACCGCCTTCATCGGACACCCCAGGTACCGCCTCGACGTCCTGCAGCTCCTGCAGGGGGACGTCTACGACGACACGGAGCCGACGGTCCTGGCGGAGATGCGTCGGACGGTGGCGGAGGTGGAGCAGACGCCATCGCACGTCTGGCACGACCTGCTGGGCGAGCTCACCGCCAACGCGTTCGTCGAGGCCGCCCAGCCGTGACCGGTGTCCGTTGCGTGTCTCTCCAGCAAGTGTCTACCTTGATCGTCGTGACCCCGAGCCTCTGGAGCCGGCCGTGACGTCCATTCCCCGCCGTGCCGACGTAATCGTCATCGGCTCCGGCCCGGCCGGAAACTCCGCCGCCTCCCTGCTCGCCCGCGAAGGGTTGGAGGTCGTCCTCTTCGAGAAGGCTCGCCTCCCGCGCAACACCGTGGGCGAGAGCCTGATCCCCCAGTTCTGGCGCTTCGTCGACCTGATCGGCGCCACCGACCTGATCGAGGGCGAGAAGTTCCTCACGAAGGCCGGCGGCATAGGGTACTGGCGCGGCACGGCGCGCCGGGTCCGCTTCAGCGACTTCGGCTACACGCGACCGGCGCTCCACGTGGAGCGCGACCGGTTCGACTGGCTGCTGACCGAGAACTCCCGCCGTCACGGGGTCCAGGTGTTCGAGGAGACCCGCGTCACGCAGATCGACGCCGGGTCCCCGGAGGCGACCGTCCACTGGCAGGGTGACGGGGAGTCGGGCGCCACGCGTTGCCGCTACGTGGTCGACGGCAGCGGACAGTCGGCGGTGTTCGCCCACCAGCAGGGGATCCGGATCTTCGACCCCGACATCCGGTTCACCTCGCTGTGGGGCTACTACGTGGGCGGCAACCACCTCACATTCGGCGGATCGGTCCATCCCTTCGAAGACCGGTTCGAGCACCACCCGGTTACCATCCAGTCGAGCTTCGGCGACTGGGGGTGGATCTGGCACATCCCGATGCGCGAGACGGTGAGCGTCGGGGTCGTGCTGCCGCCCGAGCGGCTGAAGGCGTTCAAGGCCGAGGACGACACGCCCGAGGCCAAGTTCCAGGGTCTGGTGCGGGAGGCCCCCATAGTCGGCAAGCTCATGGAGGACGCCGAGTTCGTGGGGCCGATGTACGGCATCCGCGACTACGCCTACCTGCCGGTCCAGCTGGCGGTCGAGAACGTCTACATGGTCGGCGACGCGGCCGCCTTCGTGGATCCGATCAACTCGGCGGGGGTCAGCTTCGGGATGTACGCCGGGTTCCTCGCCTCGTGGGCCATCACCCGCTCGCTCCACCAGCCCGAGCGCCGGGCCGAGTTCCGCGAGTCGTTCTGCCAACTCTACGGCGACCGGCTCTCGCTCTTCCGGCTCCTGGCCATGCCGTCCGACGCGCCCGGCTACCTGGAGGCGGCCGAGAAAGCGATCCGGGGGGCGCTGAACACGGGCGAGTCGGAAAAGCGCCTCATGCTCACGCAGGCGGTCCTGACGACCCGGTCGGAGGGGATCCTCTCGATCCTGGACCGGCTCGGAGTCGACATGGAATCGGGCACCACGGAGCTCGCCGTCCCCGTCTGATCCGTCCGTCGAGGGCGGGGCCTCACCCCGCGGCGGCCGCCGACTCGGAGACCACGTCCTCGAGCGACCGGTCCTTGGTCTCGATCCCCTTGGCCGCCAGCATCGCCGCCGATCCCAGGATCGGGATCGCCAGCACCGCGGCCACCAGACCGAAGCCGGCCGAGACCGCGATCAGGCCGGCGGCCGCCGGCGGGCCCAGGATGCCCCCCAGCTTGCTGCTCCCCGCCGCCAGGCCGCTCCCGGTGCCCCGCAGGTTCGTGGGGTAGACCTCCGCCGTGTAGGGCGAGAGCATGGAGATGACGCCGCCGCTGCCGATCAGGAGGA
>DATLFF010000073.1:0-4456 GCA_035524915.1 Gemmatimonadota bacterium
AAAGGCCCCGTCCAAGGGACGGGGCCTCCGGTCTTAGGCCAGGAGGAAACGCAGGCCTAACGTCGCCAGCGGCGCCGTAGTCGACCGGGACCGGACACCGTCGGGACCCTGCCAGTTTACTGCCTCCTTTTCGAAAGTCAACCCCCGCAGAAATCCTATCCTGATGCTTCGAATCTATTCATTTGATGTGCGATTTCCCCGGTCGGGGAGCGCCCCGCCGGGGGCGCGGTTGACCCCCCGTCCCGGTCCGGCCATCTTCTCGGCCCCACCGATGCCGCCGTCTTCCCCCGCCCGCCGACCGACCCTTCGCGCGCTGCCGGCCCTGGCGGCGCTCGCCGCCGCCGTCGCCGGCTGCGCCGGGCGCGCGCCGGCGCCGTCCGACGGGCTCCCGCCCGCCGCCGACCAGGGGGTTTCCTACTATGTGCGGCTCGCGCGCCCGGGGGCCGACCGGCTCGAGGTGACGCTGGCCGCCGACCGCGTGCGCGGCGACTCGCTGGATTTCGTCCTGCCGGCCTGGGCGCCGGGACGCTACGGGATCGGGCCCGGACGGGCGGTGATCGAGAACTTCGCCGCGCGCGACGAGAGGGGGGAGCCGATCGCCGCCCGCCGGCTGGGGCTGACCCGCTGGCGGCTCTATCCCGAGCGCTCCGGCTACCTCACCGTGGCCTACTTCGTCGTGCCGGGGGCGTCGACCGACCCGCTGGCCTTCCGCACGCGGCTCGACGCCAGCTCGGGGTACGCCCTGGGGGCGGGGCTGTTCGGCTACCTGCAAGGGTACGAGGGACGGCCGGTCACGGTCGCGTTCGACCTGCCTCCGGGCTGGCGCGCGATCACGGCCCTGCGTCCGGCCGGAGCCAACCGCTTCTGGGCCACATCCTTCGCCGATCTCCCGCCGTCCGCGATCGTGCTGGGCAGCCGGATCCGCGACTACAAGCTGTTCGTCCAGGGGCGGCCCCACCAGGTGACGGTGCAGGGTGCCGGATCCGACTTCGCCCCCGACTCGCTGCTGCGGCTGGTGAACGAGACGATCGCCTACGGCGCGGGCTTCTTCGGCCGTCCGGCGTACGAGCGCTACCTCCTGGCCATCCACTTCGAGTCCCCGGAGACGGGCGGCTTCGGCGCCACCGGCCACAGCACGGGCTCGGCCTACTTCCTGCCGACGCTCGACCCCGCCCGGCTGCGCGACGCGGGGGTGGGTCACCTGCTCCTCCACCAGTACCTGCACGCATGGTTCCCGGGGACCTTCGGGCCGCGCGAGCTGGTGCGGCCGGACTGGGCGTTCAAGCCATCGCTCGAGGGCTACTGGTTCGTCGAGGGAGTGGCCGAGTACTACGCCCAGCTGTTGCCGATCCGCTCCGGCCGCCGGGGGCCGCCGGAGTTCTACGACGCCATGGGACGGCTGTTGACCACCTGGTACAACCTGGGCGGAGGAGATCGGATCGATCCCCGCGAGCTCACCGCCCGGGCCCGCGACCTGGCCGACGAGCGGTCCCTGCAGCGGCTTCTGGTCGGGGGCACGCTCGCCGCATTCCTGGTGGATCTGACGATCCTCGAGGAGACGCGGGGCCTGCGCGGGCTCGACCAGGCGGTTCGCTACATGCAGCGTTGGACGCCCCCCGAGGGCTACGACCCGGACGCGGTGGGGTACGAGGTGGCCGCCGCCATTGGCGTGCCGACGGCCGTGCTGGGGCCGCTGACGGGCACCGGACCGGTGTCGATCGACGCCGGGCTGGCCCGGGCGGGCCTGCGGGCGATCCCGGGGGGAGAGCCGGACCGGCTCGGAGCGCGGCTCGAGCCCGGGCCCGGCGGCCGGTTCATCCTGGCGGAGGTCCAGCCCGGCGGCACGGCTTCGCGCGCCGGCATCCAGAACGGCGATCGTCTGCTGAAGATCGGGTCCACGCCGGTCGGCCCCGAGGAGGTCGTGGCCACTCGCTTCGCGCTCTCTCGCTACGTCTTCAACGCCCGCATGGGCGCGCCGATCACGTTCGAAATCGAGCGGGCCGGAGAGATCCGCGAGCTCCGCGGCACCGTGCGGGAGGTGCGGCGCACCCGGATCTCCCTCGCCGAGGATCCGCGCGCGAGCCCCACCGCCACGCTGGTCCGGAACAGCCTGTTCCGCCCGGCCGACCCGGGCGCGGGCGACGAGTAGCCGGTACCGGGACTAGTACGTCCAGTTCACCCCGCCCTCGAGGCGAAAGACCACGTCGTCGTAGATGACGAACTTCCCCTCGGCGAACCAGCCCCACCACCGCTGGACCGGCACGTCCGCCCCCGCCGTGATCAGGAGCGCGGCGTCGGTCTCGCCGTCGCCCTCGTCGGGATCGACGTGGAAGATCCCCACGCCGCCGCCCAGATACGGATCGAAGCGCGCCTCCGTGTCGATCGGAATCCACCAGTGGACTTCCCCGCCGGCGAGCACGCTCAGGGCATCGTCGTCGGCGCCCACCGAGATCAGTGGCCGCAGCCGGATCGGCGCGTCCAGCCCGCCGAAGTCGGCGTGCAGTCCCACCAGCAGCTGCGTGAGGTCGTCGTCGAGGGAAAGCCCCCCGCGCACACCGTACGCCTCCAGGGCCAGGCTCTGGGCCGAAGCGGGGGACGCGAGCGGTCCGAGCAGGGCGAGGGCCGCCAGGACGGGAGCGAGGAGAACACGGGACATGAATGCCTCCGGAAGGGTCGGGTTCGCGACGACGAGCCGATCGAATCGCGGATGGGTCGAAATCGTACCCCCGCACGGCCGACTTGTGCCGTTCGCGGAGCGATCGGTAATTTGAATCCACGAGGAACCGAGCGCACCCCTTTCGTCGACCGATCAAGAGGAGGCACCTTGAACCAGGAAACTCCCCCGACCCCCCCGCCTGCGACACCGCCGCCCCCGCCTCCGTCCGCCGGAGGTTCCCAGACCACGTCGACCGGACTGGACCCCAAGCTGGCCGGGTTGCTCTGCTACATCCTGGGCCCCATCACGGGAATCATCTTCTTCCTGGTCGAGAAGACCCATGCGGTGGTGCGATTCCACGCGGCGCAGTCGATCGTCTTCGGGATCGCCTGGGTCGTCCTGTGGGTGATCCTCACCATCGCGGGAATCATCCTCTATCAGATCTCCTGGACGATCGGGAACCTGTTCGGGCTGGTCACTCTGCTCGTCTGGCTCGGTCTCTTCATCGTCTGGATCGTGCTGCTGATCAAGGGTTATTCCGGCGAGAAGTGGAAGCTGCCGATCGTCGGGGACATGGCCGAGCGGATGGTGGGCGGGGCGTGAGCCCGCCGCGCGGGGGGTGCACCGCCTGATCCCCGCCGAGATCATCGCGAAGAAGCGGGACGGCGCCGCGCTCGACTCCGGCGAGTGGGAGGCCTTCCTGCACGGGTTCCTGCGGGGCGAGGTGGCCGAGTACCAGGTGGCCGCCCTCCTCATGGCCGTCTGGTTCCGGGGAATGACCCCGCAGGAGACGCGCGCGGTGACCCGGATCCTGATGGAGTCCGGAGAGCTGTGGGAGTGGCCGCCCGACGGGCCGGTGGGGGACAAGCACTCCACCGGCGGGGTGGGCGACAAGGTCTCGCTGGTCCTCGCGCCGGTGGCGGCCGCGTGCGGGGTGCGGGTGCCGATGGTCTCGGGCCGGGGGCTCGCCCACACGGGCGGCACGCTCGACAAGCTCGAGTCGATCCCCGGCTTCCGCACCGAGCTCGCCCGGGACGACTTCGAGCGGCTCCTCTCCCGCGTGGGCTTCGCCATGGGCGGCCAGACCGGCGCCTTCGCGCCGCTGGACCGCGAGCTCTACGCGCTCCGCGACGTCACCGGAACGGTCGAGTCGATCCCGCTCATCGTCTCGAGCATCATGTCCAAGAAGCTCGCCGAGGGGCTGGACGCCCTCGTCCTCGACGTAAAGTGGGGGGACGGTGCGTTCATCCCCGAGCGGGAGCGGGCCGAGGAGCTGGCCCGCGCCATGATCGCGGTGGGGGAGGAGTTCGGCGTCCGGACGGAAGCGCTCCTGACCGACATGGGTGAGCCGCTCGGCCGCACCGTGGGGCACGCGCTGGAGGTTCGGGAGTCGATTCTCGCGATGCGCGGCGAGCCGGCCGACCCCCGTTTCGCGGCGGTGACGGTCGCCCTGACCGCCCGGCTCCTGGTCGCGACGGGGATCGATCCGAACGAGGAGTCGGCCGCCCGGCGGGCGGAAGCCGCGATCGCGGGTGGAGACGCGCTGGAGCGCTTCCGCGACTGCGTCGAGGCCCAGGGCGGCGACCCGCGAGTCGCCGACGACCCCGACCGCCTGCCCGCCGCTCCCGTCCGCCGCACCCTCGAAACCCTCACCGCCGGCGGGCTCGCCGCCCTCCCCGCCCGCGCGGTCGGCCAGGCCCTGGTCGCCCTGGGCGGCGGCCGCCGCACCAAGGACGCCACCATCGACCCCGCCGTAGGCTTCGAGCTGCCGCTCAACGTCGGCGACGAAGCCCCCCCCGG
>DATLFF010000074.1:0-7154 GCA_035524915.1 Gemmatimonadota bacterium
GGCGGCTCATCTCGAGGTCCTCCTCGAAGATCGCCAGCGCCTCCTGCTCGAGCCGCTCCCAGAGCGCGGCGGCGGCCATGTCGGCGTGGCCGGCGGCCACCGCGCGCATGCGCTCCAGCGCCCACGTCAGGTTGACCGCCGTGGGGCGCGCCGCGGCGAGCTCGCCCGCGGCCCCCTCCAGCGCGGCGCGGAACGCCTCGGGCTCCTCGTCCCGGAGCGGGTGGAGCGCGGCCACCAGCCCCATCGCGGCCGCGATCCCGATCGCGGGGGCCCCGCGGATCCGAAGGGCCCGGATCGCCTCCACCATCTCGGGGACGGTGCGGATCTCGATCTCCACCGTCGCGGCGGGAAGGCGGGTCTGGTCGATCATGCGGACGTGGTCGCCCTGCCAGGAGATCGTGTCGATCATGGGGGCAGGATACTAGCCCGGGGGCTCGCCCGCTGCCTCCAGCCGTCCGGGGAAGGCGTAGCGCCAGCCGACGTCCTCGAGCGCGGCCAGCGCCCGCCGGATGGGCAGGCCCATGACGTTGAAGTAGCAGCCGTTAATCCCCTCGACCAGCGCCGCGCCGTAGCCCTGGATGCCGTAGGCGCCGGCCTTGTCGAGCGGCTCGCCGGTCGCCACGTAGGCGGCGATCTCCACCCGGTCGAGCGGGCGGAAGCGCACGTCCGTGGACTCGACCCCGACGGCGATGGCCCCGCCCGCGGACCCGCCGCCCGGCGCCGCGGCCGCCACGCCCGTGAACACGGTGTGCTCGCGGCCGGCCAGGCGGACCAGCATCTCGCGTGCCCCGGACTCTCCGGCGGGCTTGCCGAGCACCTCGGCGTCCAGCACCACGATCGTGTCGGCGGCCAGGACGAGGGCCTCCGGGCGCGCGGCCGCCACCGCCTTCGCCTTGGTCGCCGCCAGCCGGCAGGCGAACTCCGCCGGCGCCTCGCGGCCGTCCCACGGCTCCTCCACCTCCTCCGGCGCCGGCCGCACCTCGAACTCGAGCCCGAGCTGCGCCAGCACCTGCCGCCGGCGCGGACTCGCCGAGGCCAGGATCAGCGGCGGCGAACCGCCCTCCAGGGGCGCCCCGTCGCCCGGGTTCACCGCGCCGCCGCCTCGACGAACATCTCCGCCAGCGCCTCCACCGCCTCCACGTCCATCTCCCCGCGGTTGGTGAGCCAGACGATCGTCACCCGCGGCTCGCGGAACCGCTGGTACCAGGCGCGGAACCCGCGCAGGTCGCCCGCGGCCAGGACGTACTCCCGGCCCGCCAGGACCCCGCCTCTCTCCGGCCGGTAGCTCTCCGCCAGCCAGCCCCAGCCGTACGGGGTGGGACGGCCGTCGTTCCGGAGCGCGGGGGTGGAGGCCAGGGCGAGGAGCGAGTCGTCCACCACCCGCTCGAGCCCCGCGTCCCAGCGGGCGAGGTCGTGGAGGGTCGAGTAGACCCCGCCGGCGCCCGTGGTCGTGCTCTCGTAGTCCCGGAGCGCCCAGCCGTCGCCCTCGCGGACGTAGCCGCGGGCCCGCCGGGAGAAGCCGCCCTGGCGGCCGTCCACCACCACCGTGGACGTCATCCCGAGCGGCTCGAATAGCGTCTCCCGGAGGAAGTCGGTGAACATCCCCTCCGTCACCCGGTCGACGATCCGGCCGAGCAGCACGTAGCCGGGATTGCTGTACGCCGAGCCCTCGCCGGGCGGGAAGTCGAGGCCGGCCAGGCCGCGGAGCCACTCCAGGACGTCCTCGTCGGAGTAGGTCCGGTCCTCGCCGAGCGCGTCGTAGTGGTCGGGAAGCCCCGAGAGGTGGCCGAGGAGGTGCCGGATCGTCACCCCGCGCGCGTAGTCGAGCTCGTCGTGCCACATGGTCACGGGCTCGTCCAGGCCCAGGACTTCGCGGTCCACCAGGGCCAGGACCGCCATGGCGGTGAACATCTTGCCCGTCGACGCCAGGTAGAAGCGCGTGTCCGCGTCGATCGGGGCCCCGGTCTCCAGGTCCGCGACCCCGCGCGCGCCGCGCCAGACCACCTCGCCGTCCACCAGCGCCATCGCCGCCACGCCGGGCTCGTCCGGCCCCACCCGGCTCTCCAGGAGCGCGTCGGCCCGCTCCGCCGGGGTCTGCCCGCGCGCTCCCCCGGCCGCGGTCATCCCGGCCAGGAGCGCGGCCGCCGCGGCGCTCACCGCTCGAGCCACAGCGTCACCGGCCCCTCGTTGACGAGCGAGACCCGCATCATCGCCCCGAACTCCCCCGTCGCCACGCGGCCGGGGAGGAGGGCCTCGCACAGCTCACAAAATTGTTTGTAAAGGATCTCCGCCTCCGCATACGGCGCGGCCGCGGTGAAGTCCGGCCGGCGGCCCTTCCGCGCGTCGCCGTAGAGCGTGAACTGGCTGACTACCAGCAGCTCGCCGTCCGTGTCGAGGAGGGAGCGGTCGAACCCGCTCCCGCCGGCGGGGAAGACCCTGAGCTCGGCGATCTTCGCGGCCATCCAGGAGAGCGCGGCCACCTCGTCTCCCGCGGTGAATCCCACCAGCGCCAGGATGCCGGGCCCGATCCGACCCGCCTTGCGGGCGGCGCCCTCGTCGTCGGAGACCACGTCCACCGAGGCCTCGGCGACCCGCTGGATCAGCGCCCGCACGGGCCGTTCTTATTCGACGGTGACGGACTTGGCGAGGTTCCGCGGCTTGTCGACGTCGCAGCCGCGCAGAACCGCGATGTGATAGGCCAGGAGCTGGAGGGGAACGACGTTCAGGATCGGCTGGAGCGTCTCGTCGGTCTCCGGCACCTCGATCACGTGGTCGGCGAGGCGCGCCAGCTCGGTGTCGCCCTCGGGGACGACCGCCAGCACGCGCCCGGCGCGGGCCCGCACCTCCTCCACGTTCGAGAGGACCTTGGAGTACACGCTGTCGCGGGTCGCGATCACGACGACCGGCATGTTCTCGTCGATCAGGGCGATCGGGCCGTGCTTCATCTCGGCCGCGGGATAGCCCTCGGCGTGGATGTAGGAGATCTCCTTGAGCTTCAGGGCCCCCTCGAGCGCCACCGGGAAGTTCATGCCGCGGCCCAGGTACAGGAAGTTCTGGGCGTTCGCGTACTGGGCGGCGATCTCCTGGACCAGGCCGTCCCGCTGGAGTGTCTCCTCGATCTTCCCTGGCAGATCCACCATCGCCAGCGCGAGCGCCCGGCCGCGTTCGGCCGAGAGGTGCCGGCGGCGCCCCAGGAACAGCGTCAGCAGCGCGAACACGGTCAGCTGGCAGGTGAACGCCTTGGTCGAGGCGACCCCGATCTCGGGCCCCGCGTGGATGTAGATCCCGCCGTCGGTCTCCCGGGCGATCGTCGAGCCGACCACGTTCACGATCCCGAGCGCAGTGGCGCCGCGGCGCTTGCCTTCCTTGAGCGCCGCCAACGTGTCGGCGGTCTCGCCCGACTGGCTGACGGCGAACATGAGGGTGCGCTCGTCGATGACGGGGTTGCGATAGCGGAACTCGCTGGCGTACTCGACCTCGACCGGGAGCCGGGTCGCCTCCTCCAGCATGTACTCCCCCAGCAGCCCCGCGTGCCAAGATGTCCCGCAGGCCGTCACCACCACCCGGTCGAACTCGCGCCAGGCCTCCTCGTCGATGTGGGAGAGCCCGCCCAGCACCGCCGTGCCGTCGCTCGGCTGGACGCGGCCGCGCATCGCGTTCCGCACCGCCTCGGGCTGCTCGAAGATCTCCTTCAGCATGAAGTGCGGATAGCCGCCCTTCTCGATCTCCTTCAGATCCCACGCGATCTCGTCGATCGCCTTGTCCACGTGCGTGTTCTCGAGGTCGGAGAGCTGGTAGCCGTCGCGGTTCAGCGTCACCAGGTCGCCGTCGTCCAGATAGATGACCTTGCGGGTGTGGCCGACCACGGCCGCGGCGTCGGACGCCACGAACAGGTTGCCGTTGTCGAGCCCGATCAGGAGCGGGCTTCCCATCCGGGCGGCCACGATGTGGTCGGGCTGACCCAGCGCGATGGCGGCGATCCCGTAGGTCCCCTCGACGTGGACCAGAGCGGCCCGAACCGCCTCCGCCAGGTCGCCGTCGAACTCCTCCTCGATCAGGTGGACCAGGACCTCGGTGTCCGTCTCCGAGCGGAACGTGTGGCCGCGCTCCAGGAGCCGCGCGCGCAGCACGCCCGCGTTCTCGATGATCCCGTTGTGGACCAGCGCGATCCGGTCGTGGCAGTCGGTGTGGGGGTGGGCGTTGATCCGGCTCGGACCGCCGTGGGTGGCCCAGCGGGTGTGGGCGATCCCGATCGTGCCTGTGGGGGGATCCGACTCGACCAGGGAGTCCAGCTCGGAGAGCCGTCCGGGGAGCTTGGAGATCCGGAGGCCCCGGCCGTTGATCACGGCCATGCCGGCCGAGTCGTAGCCGCGATACTCCATCCGGCGGAGCCCCTCCATGAGGATGGGGCTCGCCTGGGCGCCGCCGACGTATCCGATGATGCCGCACATGGGCGTTCCTACCGAAAGTGGACCGAAGAACGCGGTTCTCCGATTCCTTTCAGTATAGCGCCGGGTGCCGGGCGCGGGGAAGCCCCGGAATGCTGCATGTTGTCGTGCGGCGGGAGATCCTCCCCCCTATCGGGTTCGGGCGAGCTCCTGCACACGGTCGAGGAGCGCATCGGCCTCGGCCGCCTCCGGCGCCTCGGCGATCAGCCGGACGACCGGCTCGGTGCCGCTCTGCCGCACGTGGAGCCAGCGGCCGGACTCCGGCCAGGAGAAGCGGAGACCATCCGTGCGGTCGACCGCGGCGCCCTCGAAGGCGGCCTCGACGCGGGGCAGCAGCGTTGCCGCGTCGATCCGCTCGAGCGACACCTTGGCCTTGCGGATCGAGTAGGCGGGATAGCCGGCGACCACCTCCGAGAGCGCGCGGCCGCTCCGCGCCAGGTGGGAGAGCAGGAGCGCCACGCCGGCCGGGGCGTCCCGCGTGTGGTGGATTGCGGGGTAGATGACTCCGCCGTTCCCCTCGCCGCCGATCGGGCTCTCCGCGGCCTTCATCCCCAGCGCCACGTTGACCTCCCCCACGGCCGTCCGGCGGACCTCCTGCCCGTGGGCCTCGGCCACCCGGTCGACGATCTGGCTGGTCGAGAGGTTGGTCACGACCGGGCCGGGCCGCTCGCCGAGCACGTAGTCGACAGCCAGGGCCAGCGTCCAGTCCTCGCCGAGGACCTCGCCCCGCTCGTCCACCAGCGCCAGCCGGTCGCCGTCGGGGTCGATCGCGAGGCCCAGGTGGGCGCCGGTGGCGCGGACCCGCTCGGCCAGCTCGGCCAGGTTCGCCGGGGTCGGCTCGGGGTCGCGCGGGAAGCGACCGGTCGGCTCGAGGTGGAGCCCGTCGACTTCCACGCCCAGCTCCGCCAGGAGCGGCACGGTGGGGATCGCCCCGGCCCCGGCGCAGGCGTCCAGCACCACGCGGAAGCCGCGCGCGCGGACGGCGTCGACGTCGACCAGGGGGTCGGCCAGGATCCGCTCCACGTGCCGCTCGGTCGCACCCGGGTGCGGGTCGAGCTCGCCCAGCCCGTCCCAGGCGGCCCACGGGATCGCTCCCGACTCGGCCGCCGCCACGACGTCCGCCCCCTCCTCCGGCGTCAGGAACATGCCGCGATGGGAGGCCAGCTTGAGCGCGTTCCACTCGGCGGGGTTGTGGCTGGCCGTGATCGCGATCCCGCCGGCGGCGCCGGCGTCCTCGACGGCGAGGAGGATCGTGGGCGTGCAGGCGAGCCCCACGTCCAGAACGTCGCATCCGGCCGCGCGGAGCCCGGCCTCGGCGGCCGCCGCGAAGACGGGCCCCGAGACCCGGGCGTCCCGACCCAGGACGATCGCGTTCGATCCCGCCCGGGTCCGGGCGGCGGCGCCGTGGGCGGCGGCGAACGTAACCACGACCTCGGGCGTGAGTCCCCGGCCGACCACTCCACGGATTCCGCTGACGCTGACGACCAGTCCCTCCCGCATGGGGACGGAATCTAGCGGCGGATCGGCGGCCGCGCGAAAAGCCTTGATCACACGAAAGACGTTCCGGTAAACTGGGCCGTTCCGTACCCATGTGACTCCCAGCCCGGAGAGTTCAACGATGCGCCTCCTGCTGCTCCCCCTGGCCGCCGCGGTCCTGCTCGCCATCCCCGCGACCGCCACCGCTCAGACCGACGAGCCCACCTTCGACGCCATGCGCGCCGCCACCGAGAAGTACGCCGACGCGGAAGCGGCCCTGGCCGACGGCTACATCCCCGATCCCACCGGCATGTGCGTGGACGCCACCATGGTGGGTCTCGCAGAGGAGGTCGGGGGCATGGGCATCCACTACTTCCGGCCCGACCGGTTCCAGATCACCGCCATGGAGCCGCGGGTCGACGGCACCGGCACCCACACCGACTTCCTCCAGCCGGGGATCCTTCTCTACGAGCCGCAGGCCGACGGGAGCCTGGTCCTGGTGGGGATCGAGAACCTGGTGTTCGAGGAGGCCTGGCAGGCGGGCCACGAGGGGCCGCCCGTCCTCCACGGCCAGGAGTGGGAGCGGATGGCCAACGACCCCGAGACCGAGATGGACGAGGCCCACGGCTTCACGCCGCACTACGACCAGCACGTGTGGCTCTTCCGCGAGAACCCGGCCGGGGCCCTCCAGCCGTTCAACCCGGCCGTGACCTGCGAGCACGCCGGGCACGGCGACCCCGGGATGGGGGCGGAAGCCGGGTCCTGACCCCCTCCATCAAGACGCGAGTCGGGGCAGGCCAAACACCTGTCCCGTATTCGTTTGCAGCAGCCCGTCACCGCCCGTCGACCGCGCCCGGAATCGGCGGAATCGCCCCGGTGTCACTGGGCTTGGAACTTGCGTCGATTCATCCACCATGAAGGACACGACTATGCCGCGCGCCTCCCAGCGGGGGTTCACGCTGATCGAGCTTCTCATCACGATCGTGATCGTGGGGATCCTCGCCGCGATCGCCTTTCAGGGGATGAACATTTACCGCGATCGGGCCTTCAACGCGGCTGTGAAGACGGACCTGAAGAACGCGCTGGCCGCGGAGGAAGCGTACTTCTCCGATTATGGAGCCTATGTGGCATTTTCGGTCGTCGACGGGGGCACGAGCTTCGCCCCGGACTTCACCGCGTCGCAACAGGTGACCATCACGGCCACTCTGGTGGGCCCCGGTCTGCGCCTCG
>DATLFF010000075.1:0-8526 GCA_035524915.1 Gemmatimonadota bacterium
GCCGCGGAGCCACCCCGCGGCCCAGACGCGGAGTCCGATCCGCGCCCGCCGGAGGCGCCAGTCCAGGGTGGGCTCGTCCTCCACCGTGGTGCCGTCGAGCTGGGGCTGGATGTTGGCCCGAACGTGGAGGCTGTCCACGCCACGGGCGCGGACGTTCTGCGCGGCCGTTGGGGCCGCCGCCCAGCCCAACGCCGCCACGACGGCCAGGATCGTCACCGGCCGTTGATGTCCCGTCCCCTCGCGTCGTCTCACCTTCATTCTCCCGGTGAAGAGGTGGTGACCGAGCTTCTGCTGAAGTGCGGCCATTCTATCTCCCAATATTGACCATAGTTTGACATCCGTCGGGTCCTTGACGCACTCCGGCTCCCCGGGACACTCTCCCGCCGTGGCGCTTCCCGTTCCCCTCTGCATCGCGATCCAGGGCGAGCGGGGGGCGTACAGCCAGGAGGCGGCGGTGCGACTCCTCGGTGACGCGGTCAAGATCGTTCCCGCGCGGGACAGTCCCCACATGTTCTCCTCGGTCGCCCGGCACCGCGCCCACGCCTGCCTGGCGCCGATGGAGAACTCCCTGGTGGGATCGATCTACACCCACTACGACCTGATTCTCCGCTTCGGCTTCCGCGTGCTGGGGGAGGTCTACCTCAAGGTCGAGCACTGCCTGATCGCCCCGGTGGGGACCTTCTTCGAGGAAGTGGAGCGCGTCTACAGCCACCCGGTGGCGCTCGAGCAGTGCCAAGAGTTCTTCCGCCGTCATCCGCGGATCCAGGCGGTCGTCACGTACGACACGGCGGGGAGCGTCCAGATGCTGGTCGAGCACAAGGAGGCCGGCGCCGCGGCCATCGCCGGGCGGGGAGCCGCCGAGCACTACGGCGCCCGGGTCCTGCGCACCAATCTGGAGGACGATCCGGCCAACTATACGAGGTTCTTCCTGCTCGGCATGGAGGACGATCCCGAGATCGAGGGCATCGAGCGCGCCTTCCGGAGCGACGAGACCGCCGGCCCCAAGACCTCGATCGTCTTCTACGTGGACAACCGTCCCGGGGCGCTGCACGAAGCCCTGGGGGAGTTCTCCGACCGCGGCGTGGATCTCGCCCGGATCGAGAGCCGCCCGATCCGCGGGAAGCCGTTCGAGTACCTCTTCTACCTGGACGTGCTGGGGGACGCCGCCGTCTCGCCGGTCCGCGAGGCGCTGGAGTCGCTGGAGCGCCGCGCCGGGTTCCTGCGGGTGCTGGGGACCTATCCCGCCGGACGGCTCGACTGGGTGGGGCGCGACGAGCCGTTCCTGCCGCGCGCGGCGCCCGAGCCCCCGCCCGGCGACGCCGAGCGCCGGCACGCCTCCGGCGACCGCCGCCGCGCCGACCGGCGCGCTCCGTAGCCTGCCGCGTTCCGTAGCCCGCCGCGCGCGGCCCTACCGAGGCCGCCGCCCGCCGCCGCGACGGCTCAGCCGAAGACGGCCCGCAGGGCGTACCAGCTCACCACCGTGACGAGCGCCGCCGCCGGGATCGTGATCACCCAGCTGTACACGATGTGCCGGATGACCCGCAGGTTCAGCGCCGCCATCCCGCGGGCGAAGCCGACCCCGATCACGGCCCCGATCAGGGTGTGGGTGGTCGAGATCGGGAGCCCCAGCCGCGAGGCCAGCAGCACCGTGGTGGCAGCGCCGAACTCCGCCGAGAAGCCTCGCGTCGGCGTCATGCTCGTGATCTTGTGCCCCACGGTGTCGATCACCTTGTAGCCCCAGGTGGCCAGACCCACGACGATCCCCACACCCCCCAGGACGAGGATCCCGATCGGCACCGTCGCCTCCGCCGCCAGGACCCCGTCCCGCGCGGTCTGGACGATCGCGGCGATCGGCCCGATCGCGTTGGCCACGTCGTTGGCCCCGTGGGCGAACGCGACGTAGCAGGCCGTCACGACCTGGAGCCCCGCGAAGAGTCGCTCCACGGCCCCGACCGAATAGCCCGTGGGGCGCGGCCGCCGCACCAGCCAGGCCCGCATCGCCAGCCCCAGCGCCGCGCCGATCGCGAGGCACATCGGCCCCGCGACGTGGAAGGGGAAGTCGAGGTTCAGGTTCCTGAGCCCCTTGTACAGGATTGACAGCCCGAGGGTGAAGCCGACCAGGGCGACCAGGTAGGGGGACCAGCGAACGGTGGCGCCGTACGGATCCTCCGCCAGTATGATCCGCCGCCGCACGAACGTGAACATGAGAAAGGCGAGCAGCCCCCCGCAGAGCGGCGAGACCACCCACGACACGACAATCGGCCCCAGCGTGTCCCACGAGATGTCGCGCCAGCCCACCGAGACCAGCCCGAAGCCGACCACCGCGCCGACGATGGAATGGGTGGTCGACACCGGGAGCCCGAGCGCCGTGGCCACCAGGAGCCAGATCGCCGCCCCGAGCAGCGCCGCCGCCATCCCCGTCATGAACGCCATCGGATCGTCGGCGAAGAACCCGGGCGAGATGATCTCGCCCTTGATCGTCTCGGTGACGTGCGCCCCGACCAGGACCGCCCCGAGGAACTCGAACACGGCCGCGACGAGGATCGCCTGCTTGAGGGTCAGGGCGCCCGAGCCGACGCTCGTCCCCATGGCGTTGGCCACGTCGTTGGCCCCGATGTTCCAGGCCATGAACAGGCCGACGGCCAGGGCGAAGATGAGGAATGGCGTGAGCTCCAACGGTCAGGCCTCCAGGCGGCTAACCCTTCGTCAGCATCATCCGGAGGTTGTCCCCCGTGTTCTCGGCGTGGTTGGCGATCTCGCCCAGCAGCCGGAAGAGCTTCATGATGAAGTAGATGGAGGTGGGGTCGAGGCGGTCCTCGAGGACGTAGAGCCGGCGGGAGGCCTCGGTCTGGAGGCAGTCGGCCTCGTACTCGCCGTGGCTCACCTCCTCGATCAGCTCGAGCACGCGCTGGGCGCCCCGGCCGCCGAACGACGCCTCCTGCAGCTCCTCGAGCTCGCTGGCCGCCTGGACGAGCCGATCGCTGACGTCGATCACCTTGTCGGTAAAGGCGAGGATCTCCTCGTGCATCTCCGGCGGTACTGGGGTCTCGCGGATCGTGAGGAGCACCGCGATGTCCTCGGCGGTGTCGGCGATGGCGTCCTGCTCCTTGAGGAACTTCAGCATGTCGCCACGGTCCACCGGCAGGAAGAGCGACTTCGGGAGGTGGTCGCGGATCTCGCGCTTGATGATGTCGGCCTTGTGCTCGAGCTTCGAGATCCGGTCATAGATCGATCGGACCTCTTCGTGGCGCCCCTCCAGGAAGGCGGCGATCAGGGGCCGCACCTCGCGGACGGTCTCGTGGACCTTGTGGGTATGCTGAACCAGGGGGCCGAATGGGGAGCGGCCGAACAGCTCGGTGATCGCACGCACGTCACGGTCCTTTCATGAATCGGTCGCTTTTCAGTCACAATTGTACCGGGAGACAGCGCGGGGGACCAGCGGCCGTATCTACCGCAGGTCGGGCAGCCCGAACCGCAGGTGGACGACCGGGGCGGGGCGCGAGACCGGCACCCACTCGCCCGATTGCAGCTGGATCATCGACAGCGCGTAGGCCGGCCTCTCGAGCGCGTAGGCCCGGGCGGCTCCGGCCCGGTCCCAGCGCCACGGCTGGTGTCCGCCTAGGGGCGAGGCCCAGTCCTCGGAGGCGAACCGGGCGCCGGTCAGCTGCCACCCGTTGTCCCCCGGCGCCGCGGAGAAGTGCCCGTAGTAGGCCCCGAGGAGCGACTGTCCGTTCTCCTCCCTCAGGACCAGCAGCTCCACGAACACCCGGGTGGAGTCCTCGGGCACCGGCTCCAGAGCGACGATCGCCGGCCGGACGATCCCCGAGAGCGTTCCGGCCCATGCCCGCCATCCGCGGCGGCTGCGGATGGACGGGTGCAGGTACGTGAAGGCGCGCTCGTACCCGATGTCGCCGACCCCGATCGAGCCGCGCGAGCTCGACCCGGTCTGAGCCAGCGCGCGGACGAATTGCCGCGCCGCCTCGGCCGCCCCCGAAGGGAACGAGCGCTCCGCGGTCACGCGCGGTGCCGGCCGGTCGACCAGCCAGGCGAAGCTCGCCGACACGCTGTCGATCGGCATCGGCCGGAAGACCGTGTCGATCACGGTGGGGAGCGCGGCCCCGGTGTCCGCGTGGGCTCGCAGCCGCTCGTCCGGCGTCTCCACCGACAGCTCCGCGGGGCACGCGGTCACGAGCGCCGCAAGCAGCGCGGTATGGAGGAGTCGGCAGCGTTTCACGTCGGTCGAGGGAGTAGGGGTTCGTGTGGGTCCGCCGGAGGTGCCGGCCTATATTCTCTTCGCCGATCCGCCGGGGCAAGGAACGACGCGCCGTGGCGGGGAACCGCGATCCCCGGAGCGAGGAGCCATGACCTCACTGCGCGCCGTCACGCCGATGCGGCGTCCACCGTCGCTTTACGGGGTCCCGCCGCGCTACCAGGTGTTCGACCGCCGCAAATCCCCCCCCATGTCGGTGGGCCGGCTGTACTTCGACCCCGGCCGCGACGCGGTCGTGATCGAGGTGTACGACGACCCGTTCCGGGAGTTCCTGAAGCGGGAGGAGCCGTTCGCCGGGAAGCGGTTCGACTGGATCCTCGACGTCGAGCCGGACGCTCCGAGCGACGCGCGCGACGCCATCATCCGGACGGAGCCGTTGCCGATCCCCGCTCGGCACGACGGCACCGAGGCGCTCACCCTGGAGGAGGCGGTCGAGGCGCTGAGCTCGATCGGCCACTACCGCGTAGTGAAAGCGAGCGACCCGCTCTAGCCGACCCGGCGGGCCTCGTCGCCCGCCTTCGTATCCTGCCGCTTCCGCCGCCCGGCGCGCGATCTCCGCTCCAGCGCCGCCGCCTCCCGCACGTCGATCTCGCGCATGACCTCGATCGCTCGACCCTTGAGCCGGGCCTCGAGCGCCCGGTAGTCTTCATCCGACAGCTTCCCCGTCTCCCAATCGAGCTCCAGCTCGTGGATCTCTCCGAGGAGCCGCTCCTTCTCGATCCGGAGATCCCTCAGTTCCACCTCGTCCGCGTCGGGCGCCGCGCGCTCCGCGCGGAAGAACGGCCACACCGCCAGCCACACGGCGGCCAGCAGCACCCACAGTCCCAGGAGCGCCAGCGCCGCGCCGATCACCCGGCCGCCGCCCCGGTCCGCTCGGCCTCCATGCCCTCCCGCGCCGCCGGTCGGGCCTTCGGTCGGGGGGTCGACAGCGACACCAGGAGGCCGAACACCATGACGCCACCGCCGATCCACAGCCACAGCACCATCGGGTTGACGATGAACGTCAGGTCGGCGGTGCCCGGGCCCGGGTGGTGGGCGTCGACGATCGCGTAGAAGTCCTCGAAGAGCCGGGACCAGATCGCCACCTCGGTCGTCACCTGCTCCTGCCCGGTCGGGTAGAACCGCCGCTCCGGCCGGATCCGCTGAGGCCGGCCGTCGCCTTCCCGGACCGTGAGGTTGGCGACGCTCGCCACGTAGTTCGGCCCCTGCTCCAGGTCGGTGTTCCGGTACAGCACCTCGAACGTGCCGATCGTGGTCGTCTCGCCGGGCGCGAGCCGGACCGACTTCTCCTGGACGAACAGCGCCCCGGCGATGCCCATGAAGACGAACACCACGCCGATGTGGACGATGTAGCCGCCGTAGCGCCGACGGTTCTTCCCGATCAATCGGACGAGCGCGGCGGCCGGGTTCTCGCCGCGGGCCATGCGCGCGCGAGTGCCGCGCGCCATCTCCTGGACGACGGTCGCCAGGACGAACGCCCCGAAGGCGACCACGCTGACGGCGTACCACTGCCGGATCCCGATGGCCACGGCGGCGATCCCCGCTGCCACCAGCGCGGCCGTCGGCAGGAGGAAGTTCCGCTGCAGGCTCCGCGCCGACGTCCGCCGCCAGGCGATCACGGGGCCCACGCCGAGCGTCACCAGGAGGGCGACCGACAGCGGCCCGTTCACCTGGTTGAAGAACGGCGGCCCGACCGAGATCCGCTGCCCCGTGAGGGCCTCCGAGATGAACGGGAAGAAGGTCCCCCACCAGATGGCGAAGGCGATTCCCACCAGCAGCAGGTTGTTGAACAGGAACGCGCTCTCCCGGCTGGCGAAGGATTCGAGATGGCTCTCCGTCTTCAGGAGGTCCGCGCGCCACCATGTGAGCCCCGCCGTGATCGCGACCACGATCACCAGGAATGTGAGGAACACGTAGCCGATGTTGGTCGACGCGAACGCGTGGACCGACTCGATGATGCCGCTCCGCGTGACGAACGTGCCGAGGATGGTGAGCGCGAACGTGGCGGTGACGAGCGCCACGTTCCACAGCTTCAGCATCCCCTTCTTCTCCTGGATCATGATCGAGTGGACGAACGCCGCGGCCACGAACCACGGCATGATGGCCGAGTTCTCGACCGGGTCCCAGCCCCAGAAGCCGCCCCAGCCGAGCTCGATGTACGCCCAGTGGGACCCCATGAGGTTCCCGATCGTGAGGAACATGAACGGGAACAGCGACCACTTCCGCATTGCGGTGATCCACTCGGGCCCCAGGCGGCCCGAGATCAGGGCCCCGATCGCAAAGGCGAACGGCACCGACCACCCGACGTATCCCAGGTACAGGGACGGCGGGTGCGCGGCCATCCAGTGGTTCTGCAGCAGCGGGTTCAGCCCCTGTCCGTCCACGGGCAGGAACCCGAGCCGGACGAACGGCTGGGAGCTGAACACGAGGACGATCAGGAAGAACGACATGATCGCCAGCAGAGTCCCGGCGGCGTGCGGGACGAGGAACGGCTGGCGGTGGCGCAGCGCCAGCATGGCCGCGGTGGAGTAGCCGGCCAGGATGAGCGCCCAGAGCAGCATCGAGCCCTCCATCCCGCCCCAGACCGCCGCCGCCTTGTACCACACCGGCATGGCCCGGCTGGCGTTGGAAGCCACGTAGGAGAACTGGAACTGGTCGGTCACGAAGGCCGCCGTCAGGAGCGTGTACGCCAGCGCCACGCAGGCCGAAACGCCGAACACCGCGCCCACCGCGGCGTCGGCCATCCGCGCGTCCTTGCGGATCCCTCCAAGGTGGCCGACGACCGCTCCGTACAGGGCCAGGGCCAGCCCGATCCAGAGCGCGAGTGGACCCAGCGCGTAGACGCTCATGCGGCATCCTCCTCACGTCGCGAGACCAGGCGCTCCCGGAGCCGGGCAGCCCAGGCGTTCAGCTTCGCCTGCCGGCTCGAGAGCCCCATCAGGTAACCGAACAGGACGGCCCAGAAGATCGCGTAGGCGGCCAGGTAGTACTTCACGCCGCCGCCTCCGGCCGGCCGCGGTCCATCAATGCCTCCAGGAGCGCCAGGTTCTCGGCGGTACGCTCCTGCCAGACCCGTTGGATGAAGAGATACAGGAATACGAGGGTGAACGACGCCAGCGACACGAGGAGCGTGATCAGCATCGACACGGGCAGACCGCCCCCGGGATCGTCGATGATCATGACCACCGGCTCGGGATGCAGCGTGCGCCACCACACGACGGACATGTGGATGATCGGCACGTCGAGGAACCCGATGATCCCCACGATCGCCGCCAGCCGCGCCACGTCGGCGTCGGCACGGGCGTACGCCCTCAGCAGCAGGTAGCCGCCATAGATGAACCACAGGATCAGCGTCGACGTGAGGCGGGCGTCCCACGTCCAGAAGGTCCCCCAGATCGGCTTCCCCCACATCATCCCGGTCGCCAACGCCAGCGTGCAGAACAGGAACCCGATCTCCGCCGCGCAGCGGGCGAAGACGTCCCACAGCCGCGTCCGCTGCCACAGGTACATGATCGACGAAACGAACACCACTGCGAACGCCGAGTACATGATCCACGCCGACGGCACGTGGATGTAGAAGATCTTCTGCGGCCACCCCTGGATCGCCTCCAGCGGCACCCACCAGAACACCAGGGCGAACGTCCCCACCATCAGCCCGACCGCCAGCCACCCGATCCACGGCCGCGCCCAAAGCATCCCGTGATACGTCCGCCCGTCGAGTGTCGCCCAGAAGGCGCGCCACGATCCCGGCCAGATCTTCAACTTGCTCCACCCTCACTCGAGAAAGGTCGTGGGCCGTTTTCAGCGGCCCCAACCGTCAATCCTCGATCACGTACTCGAAACCGATGGTACATACCGTTCCGAAGATCACGTCGAACGCTACCGCCAGCGCCAGCCAGTCCCAGTAGGCGGCGCGGCTGCCGCCCTCGAACAGCACCTGGCCGCCCTCGGCTCCCGCCAGGACCAGCGGCACGCTCAAGGGGAACAGGAGCACGGGGAGCAGCAGCTCGCCGGCGGTCGTGCGGGCGGCCACGGCGGCGAAGAACGTGCCCAGCGCGGCGTAGCCGGCGGCCACGACCACGAACAACAGCGCCATCTCCGCCCACGCCCCGTGTGGATCGAGCCCGTAGAGCACGAGCGCCACCGGCACGAGCACCGCCTCGAGCCCGAGCAGGAACACGGTCGCGCCGGCCCACTTCCCGAGGAACAGCGTACCCCGGTCGACCGGCGTCAGGAGCATTCCCTGGAGCGCGGCG
>DATLFF010000076.1:0-2017 GCA_035524915.1 Gemmatimonadota bacterium
CCGCACGGAGAAGCACCCGCCGCGCTCGTGGTCCAGCAGGGCGGCGAAGAAACTGGGGCTGTCGAAGGTGGGGAGGCAGAGCCAGTCCAGCGAGCCGTCCCGCGAGACCAGCGCGGCGGAGCGGCAGTCACCGATGACCGCGTACTCCTCGATCGGGGCGTAGTCGGGTCGGCCGGCTGGAGTCCCCACGCGCCCTAACCTGAACGCGGCGAACCGCGGGGGCAAAGAGCGCGCGGTTCGGCCTTCAGCGTACCCCGCTCACTCCGGGCAGACGTGGTCGAGCGCGTGAAGTCCGGGCACGTAGCGGAGTGCCCCGTCCGTTTCGTCGTACCAGTTGGACTGGAGACGGCGCTCGTAGAAGGGCTCGTTGCAGCGGGCGCATTCGCTGTCGTTCTCGCACAAGCAGCTGACCGGCAGGACGAGCGAATCGAGGCGGTCGGGCGCCAGGCACGCGCCGCGCCACTCACCGCACTCGTCGCATCGCTCGAGGCCCGCCGGCACTGCGTCTTGCGAGGCTCCACTGTAGCGCTCCAGCTCTTCCGCCGACGGGCTCCATCCACCCTGGCTCGGATCGCTGCTCACCGTCCGGTCCCCGCCCCGGCGCACGTACTCCTTCAGCGCCCCGTACCGCTCGATCAGATCGACGTCGACGGGCAGCACGTCGCAGGGCTCGAGCTTCCCGTAGGTGATCGCCACGTCGCGCGGATCGGCCCGCGCCGGGACGACCGCTCCACACGGCTGGAGCCAAAGGGAACTGTCGGGGGTGATCAGGAAGTGGGTCGGCAGGCGATTCGACTCGGCCTGGCGGAAGGCCACGTTGAGCTGGCTGTAGAGCGGCCATTCGCGGGGCAGGAGCAGGAGGTGGTAAAGCTCGGGCTCGATCCGGGTGGCGAGGTACGGGGTGCCCTGGAAGCCGGGCAGGAGAAGGCTCAGGCCCACGGGCGGCGTGGCGCTCCTATGACTGGGGATCATCCTCCTCCTCGGGCGTGGGGGGTCGCGCGCGGGCCCGCGCGATCCGCGGGCCGATCGGTCGCCCCCACCCGACCACCGAGGCGTCACCTGAACGTCACCTGGGTCGCGTCACAGCGTGTAGGTCAACCCCCCCACCAGGCGCAGGATCCCCACCGTCGACGGCTCGTCGAAGGTGTCGCCGCTCACCCGGAAGGCGCTCTCCCCGTCGAACGGGTTGCCCACGGTGGCCCGGTCGATCTCGATCCTGAGGCCCGCCTGCGGGCCGATCGCGAACCGCGCCCCCACGCCGGCCGTGGCGCCGTAGCGGACCTGGGTCTCCTCGATCGCGCCCAGGTCGCCGCCCGCCGCCTCGTCCAGCGCCCACACGGCGACGTTCACACCCAGCGTGAGATAGGGGGCGATCGGAGCATCCTTCGGCATCACGTAGCGCACGATCGAGAGCTGGCCCAGCACGACGTTCAGGTCCGCGAGCGCATCCTCGTCGAGCGCCTCGGACTCGATCCCCGAGTCGTCCCGGGCGTCGATCTCGGTGCCGGCCCAGTCGGCGCCGATCCGCACCTCGGTCATCGGCCAGTAGGAGAAGGAGATCGAGCCTCCGATCATGGCCGCGGTCTGGGCCACGATCTCGCGCTCCCCTCCGACCGGGTCCGACACGCGCTGCTCCAGGAACTCGGTGAAGATCGAGGCGCCGCCGTGGGCGCCGATCGTGACCTCCAGCGGCAGCTGCTGCCCGCGCGCGGTGGCCGGCGCCACCGTCAGGGCGGCGACGATCACGAAGGTGAGGTTCCAGATCCCTGGTCGTTTCATCATGCCTCCTGGCGTGGGGTTGGCGCGTGGCGCCTTCGTGGCGCGCTCCGAATCTTGCCGCCCGGAGCCCGGACCGCCATACCACCGCTCGGGTGAGCCTCAGTCGGGAAGCTCGATCCGGCGGCGCTCGGGGTCGGGATGCCGGCGGTAGAGGATCGCCACGCGGCCGATCCGGCCCGCCAGCGCGGCACCGGTATGGTCCGCGATCGCCGCGGCCTCCCCGGCGCGCTCGTCCCGG
>DATLFF010000077.1:0-2587 GCA_035524915.1 Gemmatimonadota bacterium
GTCGCCCGGCGGAGGCGGCATGTCCACGGCGGGGAGGCCGGTGATGTCGCCGAAGTCCTGGTCCGGGGCGAGGATGACGCAGCCGATGCCGTCGCGGAACGCGGCGCGCATGACGGGGCCGGTCGCGCGGTCGCCGATCGCGACGGCGCGCTGCTCGCGGTCCACCTCGTAGTCGCCACCCGCGGGCGTCCCGATCGGCTCCCGGAAGAACGCCAGCTCCCGCTCGTAGACCTGCTCCAGCGTGCGGTGTGATGTGAACAGCCCGTTGCACGTGAGGATCGCCTGCTGCCCGCGGCGCACCATCTCGCGCTGCGGCGCCCAGTAGTCCCAGCTCTCCTCCTGCTCCTGCGCGGCGAGTGGCGCGATCGGCGCGGCGAGGGCGAGGCCGGCGGCGAGGGCGAAGGCCGCCAGGGCGCGGCAGGTCGCCGGGGCCGGGGCGGCGACGGAGTCCGGTGTAATAGCCATGGTAGAGAGACTATGGAGATGGCTGGATCAGGGCCAGGGGATGAGCGCCCGCGTGTGGCCGCTCAGGCTCCGCATCATCGCATCGAGGATCCTGCGCCGCTCCAGGACAGCTTCACTCGAAGATATCCGCCATGGCCGTCTCCAGCGCCGAGCGCAGCTCGCCCGCCGTCGCGCCCAGGTGGAACGCCGCCACCGCCACCGGCCGGAGCAGCCCCGCCAGCGTCGACCGTCGCTCTTCGTCCGGCACCACGGCTCGACTCCGCTCGGCCACCCTCGTCCCCCCTGCGCCACGCGTCTCCACCAGCCCCAGCCGCTCCAACTCGCCGTACGCCCGCGCCACCGTCCCCGGCGCGAGGTCCAGATGATCGGCCATACGACGCACCGTCGGCAGCCGCTCCCCGGGTTCCAGCTCCCCCACCGCGATCCGCTCCTGGATCCGCGCGACGATCTGCTCGTAGATCGACCGGTCCGACGCGTCGTCGATGACCACCCCGGCCGTCTCCGACGAGCCGCTGAAAACATCCACCGTCAGGCCGGCCTCCGCCAGCGCCACCGCCGCCGGGCTCCGCTCCTCCGCCACCAGCCCCTCCAGCAGCTCCAGCACGTCCACCTTCTGTCCCCGTCGACGACCCGCCGCTCCATCGTCCGCCATCCCTCGCCGCGCTGCGCGCATCGCCAGCTCCAGCACTCGCTTCGCGTCCGCCGTGTACGGAAGCTTCGTCGGCTCCACCGCCGCCTGCCCCGGGCGCATCCGATCCAGGACCGCCTCACGCAACGACTCCGGCCCCACACCCCGCCGCGCCAGCACCTCCACCACCCCCGGATCCCCCAGCCGCAGCAGCCCTAGCAGCAGGTGCTCCGCACCCACGTTCCCGTGTCGATGCCGGATCGCCTCCTCCCGCGCCATCGCCAGCGCCTTCCTCACCCGATCCGTGAACCCGTGTTTCATCTCGCCCCCTCCCCTTCTTGTATCAAGTGTACTGAACAAGATGAAAGGGAGCGCCTTCTTGTGTCAATGGGGTTGTAACAAGAGCTGAGGCCGCGCCACTTCATACTCCGAACTCAAATCTGAATTTGAATCTGAATTCACGATTTTCAAATTCAAATTCAAATTCAAATCCGCTTGGCCCCGGCCTCAAGGGGCTGGAGCGGCTTGACCTTCCCGGCGGTGCCATATATGCTTGCCATATGACAGGCATCCGCAAGACCACCGTCTACCTCGACGCGGCGGCTTACCGCCGCCGGAAGCAGCGCGCGCGGGAGCAGGGCCGGCCGACGGCCGAGCTGGTGCGGGAGGCGGTGGCGGAGTATGCGGATCGGCACGCGGCGCGTCGTCGGCCGCGGAGCATCGGGTCGCTGCGGAGCGGGCTTGGCGACCTGGCCGAACAGGCTGAAGAGCACCTCGCGGGGTTGGGCGAGGAGTGATCGTCGCCGATACGGGCGCGATCGTCGCTCTCCTGGACGCGGACGACCGGCATCATCACACGCTCGTGGAGCTGTTCGACCGCACCGGCAGCAGCTGGGTGCTCCCCTGGGCGATCCTCCCCGAGGTGGACTACCTCGCCGCGCGCCACGGCGGTGTCGAAGCCGCGGCGGTGTTCGTGGCGGATCTGTCCGAGGGGGCGTGGACGGTCGAGTGGGGCGACCCGGCGGATCTCGCGACCGCGCACGACCTGCTGAGCCGCTACGCCGACCTGCGGCTCGGCCTGGTGGACGCCGTGGTCATGGCGACGGCGGAGCGCCTCCACGCCGAGGCCATCGTCACGCTCGACGTGCGGGATTTCGGAGCGGTCGCGCTGAAGGGGGAGCCGCGGCTGCTGCCGCGCGACGAGGAACAGCGACCGCCTACTGGTTGTTGACGTGGAGGATGTTCCCGTCCGGGTCGGTGAACCAGGCGGCCTTGAAGCTGCCCATGATGTGGACGTTCCCCTCACGCTCGCCCGGCATGTCGTAGTGCTCGAAGGCGACGCCCGCGTCCGGAAGCCTCCGGACGATCTCGTCCAGCTCGTCGCCGACGCCCCACGTCACCGACGTCGCCCGGTTCGTGCCGGCGAACTCCGATTCGTAGACGACGATCGTCGACCCACCGCTCCGGTACGTCACCACGCCCCCCATGTCCTCG
>DATLFF010000078.1:0-2508 GCA_035524915.1 Gemmatimonadota bacterium
CGGCCGGGTGGAGATGAGTCACGACTTAGTGGAGTCACGAGTTCGTCCAGCGGCGGCGGCCGTCGTGGAGGTCCGGCCGAGTAGAGATCCGGCCGGGTGGAGATGACTCACGTCCTTGTGGCGTCATGGGTTCGTACAGCGGTTTGACATGTCCGTGACGGTACAGACTCGTGACTCATTTCCCCCTCCCCAAGGGTCCACGGGAGCCGCGGAGATTGTACAAAGCCGTGACCCGGGCACCGTTCTCCGTACGCCCCTGCCACCGTCCCCGCCCCCGTCCCCGCCCCCGTCCTCGCCCCCGTCCTCTCCTCTTCCGGCATGACCATGCCCGGCTACCATCCGCCCATGCCCACCTTCCGAGACCACTACCTCGGGGCGCCGGATTTCCGGGCCCTCCGAAGGGTGGCGGCCGCTCAGGACGGGCTGTTCACGATCGACGAGGGACGGGCGTGCGGGTTCAGTCGTGGGCTTCTGTCGTACCACGTCCGGTCGGGGCGCCTCCATCGGGCTCGACGTGGGATCTACCGCTGGCCGGGACCGGACGAGGTCCCGCTGGAATGGGGCGGGATCACCCCCGGACCGTACGGACGGGTCCGGCTGGAGTGGATGTCGGCCGGGCGCGCGCACGCCGCGGTCTCCCACTCGACCGCCCTGTGGCTGCTCGGCCTGATGGACGAGCCGGTCGGCGCCGTTCACCTGACGCTCCATCGGCGGCGGCGCGGCACCGTGCCGTCCAGGGACGTGCAGCGGGCCCGCCGCGTGAGGATCCACCTCCTTCCCGTCCGGCCTCCGGAAGGGGATCGGGTGGAGCGCCACGGCATGGTCGTCGTGGTAGCGGAGCAGTCGATCGTGGACGCAGCGAAGGAGTGGACGAGCCCGTACGCGGTGGAGGAGGCGATCGCGCGGGGCCTGGTGGCCGGATCGGTGAGTGCCGCGGGTCTGCTGGCGCGGGCCCGCCGGCGGGGCGAGCGGGTGAGGAAGGTGGTGGAAGCCGCGCTCGCGGGGGCCCGCCGCGATCCTACCGGCTGGCGCCCTCCCCGGCCTTGACCTCGTCCCACAAGCCGTCCAGTTCCGCCAGCGTCAGCGCCTCGAGGTCGAGCCCGCGCTCGCGGGCGAGCGCCTCCAGCCGGCGGAAGCGGCCCTCGAACTTGCGGTTGGCGCGCTGCAGGGCGAGCTCGGGGTGGAGATCCAGCAGGCGGCCCCAGTTGACGATCGCGAACAGGAGATCGCCGAACTCCTCCTCCAGGCGCTCGGGGTCCCCCGCCACCTCGACCGTCTCCTCCAACTCCTCTCGCGCCTTTTCCAGCGCCCCCTCGGGTGCGGCCCAGTCGAACCCCACCGTGGCCACCTTCTGCTGGATGCGATGGGCGCGAACCAGGGCGGGCAGACCGCCCGGGATCTCGCCGAGGACGGACACCGGGGCCCCGTGCCCCGCCGCGGGCTCGCCCGCCTTCTCCTCCCGCTTCAGCCGCTCCCACATCGCCTGGTGCCCCTCGCCCGCGTACTCGGCGTCGCCGAACACGTGGGGGTGGCGGCGCACCATCTTGTCGATGATCCGGCCGGCCACGTCGGCGAGCGCGAAGCGCTCCTCCTCCTCGGCGATCGCGATCTGGAAGGCGAGGTGGAGGAGAAGGTCGCCCAGCTCGTCTACCGTGTCGCGGTCGTCGCCGGCCTCGATGGCGGCGGCCGCCTCGTGGGCCTCCTCCAGAAGGTAGGGAAGCAGCGACCGGGGGGTCTGCTCGGCGTCCCACGGGCAGCCGCCGGGGCCGCGCAGCCGGCGCAGCAGGGCGAGGACGCCCTGGAAGGTGGGGGGGAACTCGGTCGCGGAGGAGTCGGCGGGGCGCGGCGCGTCGGGCACGGCGCGAAACTAGCCCGCCACGCCCCCTCCGGCGATCTTCGCGCCCCCATGATCTCCGTGACCGAAGAGACCGCGCGCACCTGGGTGGACGTGGACCTGGGCCGCCTCGCCGCCAACGTGCGGGCAATGCGGGCGCGGACCGGCGACGCGGACATCCTGATGGTGGTCAAGGCGAACGCCTACGGCCACGGTGCGGTCCCCGTCTCCCGCGCCGCGCTCGACGCCGGCGTGTGGGGGCTCGGGGTGGCGGCCCTGGACGAGGCGGCCGAGCTACGCGCCGCCGGCATCGACGCGCCGATCGTCGCCCTCATGCCGACGCTCCCCGAGCAGTCGGACCGGATCGTCGCGCTCGACGTCACCGCGTCGATCACGGACCTGCCCCCGGCGGAGGCGCTCGCCGCCGCCGCCCGCCGGGCCGGCCGCACCGCGGCCGTCCACGTGGAGGTCGACACCGGGATGGGCCGCGCCGGCGTGTGGGACCGGGAGGCCCCGGAGCTCGTCCGCCGCGTCGCCGAATTGCAGGGCCTCACGCTCGACGGTATCTTCACCCACTTCTCCAGCTCCGACGAGCCGGAACGGAGCCACACCGAGCGGCAGTTGGATCGCTTCGATGCGGTGCTCCGGGAGCTGGAGGCCATGAACATCCGCCC
>DATLFF010000079.1:0-4367 GCA_035524915.1 Gemmatimonadota bacterium
CGGACCCCGTTCACGCGGCCGCCGCCAGCCCCGCGCGGACGCATTCCAGGAGGGTGGAGCGGAAGGCCCGGTGGGTGGCCGGGTCCGAGAGCGTGAGGTCGATCGAGTCCTCGATCGGCCGGCGGATCAGATGCACGAACACGCTCGGGGCGATCGCCGCGAGCGCGAGGAGCCGCGGATCGCCGGCCCGCACCGACCCGTCCGCCTGGCCCTCCGCGATCGAGCCCGCCAGGAGCCCCACCGCCTGCCGGATCCACGCCCGCGCGGGCGGGGGAGCGGGCCGTCCGGAGGCGACCTGCTGGAGGATCAGCCGCGGCATCGCGGGGTCGCTCGCGTAGTGGTCGAACGCCGCCCCCAGCATCGCCTCGATCCGGTCGAGCGGGGGGGCGGACCCCGCCGCGGCTGCGACCACGCGCTCGCGGAGCGGGGCCAGGAAGGTCTCGATCACCCGGTGGTAGAGCGCCTCCTTGGAGCCGAAGTGGTACGTGACCGCGCCCAGGTTCACCCCGGCCCGCTCGGTGATCGCCCGCACCGAGGCCCCGTCGAACCCGCGCTCGGCGAAGAGCTCGCGGGCGGCGTCCATGAGGACCGAGGCAGTGTCGGAGACAGGTGGGGCCACCGAATCATTCATACGTATGTATGATACCATGGATCCGGTACACCCGTCAAGAGACAGGCCGCGCGGCCCGCGTCCGGTGCCCGACTACGTGCCCGCCAGGTCCGCCGGATCGGCCGGAATCACGGCCACGTCCAGATCGATCCCCGCCCGGACGCTCTGCCCCACCACGCAGAAGTCTTCGAAGATCTCGAGGCAGCGCGTCATGCGGGGCCGGTCCGCGGCCGCCACGGCGGGGAAGAGCCGCACCTGGAAGCGCGGGATCCGAAGGCGCCCGTCGGCGTTCCGTTCGGTCCGCCCCGTCACCTCGACCCGCATCCCCTCGACCGGCACGCGCGCCTTGCGCAGGCAGAAGAGCGCGCTTGCGGCCATGCAGTTTCCGACCGCCGCGGCCAGCACGCGCTTCGCGCTCGGGCCGTGGCCGGCGCCAAGCGGGGGGGACTCGTCGACGAGGAGCGCGGGCACGCCGTCGAGCCCGAAGTCGACGCGGAACGCCCAGTCGTCCTCGAGGGTCAGGTGGACTTCGAACGATTCGTCGGGCTCGGCCGCATTCATCGTGGTGGGGGCGGGGCTCGAGGTGGTCGCGGGCACGGCGTCCTCCGGATTCGGTGTGGGTCGATGCGCTGTCCTGAGCCTAGCGGCCGACGACCGGGTGGGTCTGTCGGGAGATCCCGGCGGCGCGACGTGGGGAGAAGGGAGTCCGGGTCCGGCGCATTGCTTGATTTTCGGGTTTCATTCGGGTACTCTCGGTTCCCCGCTCGGCCCCGGAACCCTCTCCGCCGGAATCGCCATGGCCCGCGCGTTCGTCCATCTCCACGTCCACAGCCACTGGTCGCTCCTGGCCGGGGCCGAGGCCCCGTCCGAGATCGCGCGGCGGGCGGCGGCGCTGGGGATGCCGGCGGTGGCGATGACCGACACCGACGCCCTCCACGGGGTGGTGCCGTTCGCGAAGGCGTGCGCGGCGGCGGGGGTCAAGCCGATCGTGGGGGTCGAGCTGACCGACCCGCGGAAGCCCCGGCGGGCGGTCTTCCTGGCGCGGGAGCCGGACGGCTACCCGGAGCTCTGCGAGCTGGTCAGCGCCCGGCGGCTGGACCCGGACTTCGACCTGACGCGAGCGGTCGTCACGCGCTCGGACCGGCTCGCGGTCCTCACCCGCGACCACCGGCTGCTCGAGGCCGCGGTCGGGGCCGGCCGGCGCGCCGGGACCCACGCCGAGGTGCGTCCCTCGCCCGCGGGGGACGACCCCACCGCGATCGCCGAGCGCGCGCTCCGCCGTGAGACGCTCGCCTGGGCGGCGCGGCTCTCCCTCCCGCTCGTGGCCACGACCGGCGCGTATTACGGAACTCCGGACCGCCGTGCGGCGCACCGGGTGCTCCGCGCCATCGGGCTGAACTCCACCGTGGCCGCGCTGGACGCCCGCGCGGCGGCCGGCGAGCGCGCCCCCGGCGACCTGGAGACCGGCCCGTACGCGCCGGAGACCGCCTGGCACATGCCCGGCGAGTCCGTGGCCGCGGCCTTCGCCGACTGCCCCGACGCGATCGAGGGCGCCGGGCGCCTTGCCGCCGGCTGCCGGTTCGAGCTCCCGCCCCGCGCCTTCCACTTCCCGACCTACCCCACGACGGACGGCGAGAGCGCGTTCGCGGTCCTCTGGCGCGAGGCGTTCGAAGGCCTCGCCCGGCGCTACCGGCCGCTCGCGACCCACGCGATCCGCCGGCTCCAGGAGGAGCTGGACGTGATCGAGGAGAAGGGCTTCGCCGACTACTTCCTGGTGATCCGCGACATCGCCGGGTGGGCCCGCGCGCGGCACATCCCGAGCGTGGGACGCGGCTCGGCGGCGAACAGCCTGGTTTCCTTCTGCCTCGGGATCACCCACGTGGACCCGCTGAAGCACAAGCTCTACTTCGAGCGGTTCCTCTCGCGCGAGCGGGTCGAGCCGCCCGACTTCGATCTCGACTTCTGCTGGCGCCGCCGCGACCGCGTGATCGAGTACGTGTACGAGCGCTTCGGCGAGGAGCGGGTGGCGATGATCGCCACCTTCTGCCGGCTGGGCGCCCGCGGCGCGCTCCGCGAGACCGCGCGCGCGCTGGGGATCCCCGACGGCGAGATCTCGAAGGTGACGAAGCGCGTTCCCCACTTCTCCAGCGTCGAGACGCTGCTGGAGCTGCGGCACGCCCTTCCCGAGTGCCGCGGCCTCCCGCTGGAGACGCCCCCGTGGGACGAGGTCCTCGTCCGCGCGCTCGAGATCGACATGTTTCCGCGCCACATCGCGGTCCATCCCGGCGGGATCGTGATCGGGCCCGAGCGGCTGGAGAAGTGGCTGCCGCGCCAGATGGCGGCCAAGGGTGTGCTCGTCACCCAGTTCGACATGCACCCGGTAGAGGACGTGGGGCTGGTCAAGATCGACCTGCTCGGCAACCGCGGCCTCTCGGCGATCGCCGACGTGGCGGACCTCCTGCGGGAGACCGAGGGGGTGGAGATCGACTGGGCGTGGGACGAGGACGCCCCGGACTCCGAGGAGCCATCGGCGGCGAAGCCGCCGCGGGGCGCGCTCTCCACCGTCCGGCACGTGAACCCGTTCCGCGATGCCGCCACCCGCGAGCTCATGCGCGCCGGGCGCACCATGGGGTGCTTCTACATCGAGTCGCCGTCGATGCGGGCGCTCTTGCGGAAGCTCCAGTGCGACACGTTCGAGATGCTGACCGCGGCGTCCTCGATCATCCGCCCCGGGATCGCCGACAGCGGGATGATGGACGCGTTCGTCCGCCGGTTCCGCGGCGAGGAGCCGGTCGTGTACCTCCATCCGGTGATGGAGGAGCTCCTCGGCGACACGTACGGGGTGATGATCTATCAGGAGGACGTGATGAAGGTGGTCCACCGCCTGGCCGGGATGACCCTCGGGGAGGCCGACGGGATGCGGCGGTCCATGTCCCACAAGGGAGGCGCGTCGCTCGAGGCCTGGGAGCGGAAGTTCCTGACCGGGGCGCGCGCGAACGGCGTCGAGGAGGACGTCGCGCGCGAGATCTGGCGGCAGATCGTCTCCTTCGCCGGCTACTCGTTCTGCAAGGCGCACTCGGCCTCCTACGCCCAGGTGTCGTTCCGTTCGGCGTGGCTCAAGGTCCACCGGCCGGCCGCGTTCATGGCGTCGGTGCTGGCCAACGGCGGTGGCTACTATCCCGCGTTCGCCTACGTCGAAGAGGCGCGGCGGATGGGGCTCGAGATCCGGCTGCCGGACGTGAACCGGAGTGGGGCCACGTGGATCGCCGAAGGCGAGCCGGGTGGATGGAGGGCCGAGCCCCCGCCCGGCGGACGGACGGCCGACGCGCGGGCGATCCGTGCTGGGCTCGGCCAGGTGGGAGAGGTCGAGGTGCGGACGGTGGAGGCGGTCCTCGCCGAGCGCGCGCGCGGCGGTCCGTTCGTGTCGCTGTCGAACTTCTGCGCCCGGGTGGCGATCGGGGTCCCCGAGATCCACCGGCTGATCGACGCCGGCGCGTTCGACGCGTTCGACCTGACGCGGCCGCAGGCGAAGTGGAAGGCGGAGCTGCTGCTGCGGGGGTGGGGCTCGGTGGCCGAGCGCGCGGCCGCGGCCGGGCGGGTCGCGGAGCCGGGGTCGTCGCTCTTCCCGCCCGGCGAGTGGCGGGACCTCCGCCCCGAGGCGCCGCCGGCCCCGGCGCTCTCCGACTACCCGGCCGCCGAGCGCCGCCGGCGGGAGTGGGAGGCGCTGGGGGTCTCGCCGGCCCACCACCCGCTCGGG
>DATLFF010000080.1:0-2592 GCA_035524915.1 Gemmatimonadota bacterium
TCGGCGGAGCTGGCCCGCCGACTCGAGGCCGACCGAGTGGCCATCGAGCGCGCCTTCGGCGCGGGCGTGCCGCTGGGCCGGGTGGTCTCCCTGGAGCCCGGCCTCTCCGACCGCCATCGGGGCGGGCGGACGGTCGTGCGCCTGACGTTCGAGTCCGGAGCGCGGGTCCTCCACAAGCCGCGCTCGCTCGAGCCCGAGCGCGCGTTCTACGGTTTTCTCGATTGGCTGGACGAGGGACTCGACGACGAGGCCTTCCGACCCGTGGTGCTCCCGCGGGCCGGGTACGGCTGGATGGAGGACGTCGCCCCCCGCCCCTGCCGCGACGCGGCCGAGGGACGGCGCTTCTACCGGCGGGCCGGTCGTCTCCTGGCCGCGCTGCGCCACGTCGCGGCCACCGACATCCACGCGGGCAACGTGATCGCCAGCGGCGGGCATCCGGTCCCGATCGACCTCGAGACCCTGCTCCAGCCGCGCGCCCGGGACAGGGAGGGCGAGGAGCCGCTCCTCCGGGTCGGCGTGCTGCCGAGCTGGAAGATGGGCCTCGACGGACGCCGCTACGACGTCGGCGCGCTGACCGGGGCCGCCGCGAAGGGCGGATGGCCGCGCGTCTGGCAGGACAACCGGATCGGGACCGACGCGATGGAGATCTCGCTGGAGTACCGCTCTGCGCCGGGGACGGAGCACCTCCCCGTCCTGGACGGGGCGCCGCTCCGGGCGGTCGACCATGGGGCGGAGATCGAGGCCGGCTACGCCGCCGCCCATCGCCGGCTGGCGGGCCACCGGCGCGCCCTGGCCTCCCCCGACGGGATCCTCGGAGCCCTGCGCGACCTGCGGTTCCGCGTGCTTCCCCGCCCCACGCTCGTCTACGCCGCGGCCTGCCACACCGCGCTCGACCCGGCGCTCCTACGGGACGATTCGGAGCGCGCCGCGGCGATCGAGCGCTTCCTCCTCGACGGCCCCGCCGGCGGCGGGCTCCTCCCGGGGGAGCGCGAGGCGATCGAGCGGATGGACGTGCCGCTCTTCCACGCCCGGGCCGACGGTCTCGACCTGGAGACGGAGGGTGGAGGCATGGTCGGGGGACGCTTCGCGGAATCGGGCCTGGCCGTCGCCCGGGCGGCCCTGGAAGAGCTGGACGACCGGGGGCTCGAGCGTTCCCTCGCCCTGGTCCGCTCGACGCTGGCGCTCGCCGCCGTCTCCTCGGCGATTCCGGCCGCCCGATCCGGCGACCGCCCCTTCCCTATTCCCGGCTCTCCGCCCTGACGGAACCCGCGAGCCAGAGGACCAGCGGCGAGATCACTTGCGAGAGGTCCGACAGCGCGTCCATCGGCGGCACGCGACGCTTGGCGTAGGCCGCGAACGCGCGCTCCCACCGGGGGGCGTGATCGAGGAGCGCGCGGGCCAGTGCGTCGCCGTCCTCGAGCGCCGCGTTCGCCCCCTGGCTCGTGAAGGGGACGAGCGTATGACATGCGTCGCCGACGAGGACTGCGCGACCGGCGCTCCACGGATGGCAGCGGAGGGTCGCCAGCCGCCCCGGCGCCGGTCGGGCGGGCTCGGCCAGCCTGGGAAACACGTCCGGGAAGGTCTTCGCGAGGAAGTCGCGGTAGGCACCGGCGTCGGCGAAGGCGGAGAAACCGCGGTCCCAGGATCGCGGGAGGAAGAGGCTCGCCGCGAAGCCCCCGCCGGGCTCGGGCAGCGCCGAGAGGACCGCCCCCGGCCGGGTCCACAGGTGGTGGGCGTCCCCGCGGAGGCCTCGCGCCGTGTCGGGCGGGATCCGGAGGTGCGCGTGCTCGATCGGGAGCCGGGCGAGCTCCTCCTCTACCGCCCCGGCGGCTACCAGCGCCCCGCGGACCGCGGAACGGGCCCCATCGGCTCCGATCACGAGATCCGCGCTCAGCCGCTCCTCGCCCCCGGCGCCCACTGCCCGGACCGAGGCCTTCCGCGGATCCAGGTCCACCACCTCACGGCGGAACCGCAGCCGTACCCCGGGGGGGCGGCCGGCCGCCTCGACCAGGGCCGCGGCGAGAGCCCCGCGGTCGACGGAGTGAAGCGGCTCGGCGGGGACCAGGAGCCGATCCTCCGGTCGTCCGGGTCGGCGGCTCCCGTAGGGCTGAACGACCGATCCCTTCGCGCCGTGGACGACCCGGGCGGTCAGGGGCACGGAGATCCGCGCGAACTCCTCCTCCAGCCCGGCGTCCGCCAGGAGTGTGCGCGCACGCTCGGAGACGGCGAGCTGGATCGCGCGGCCGGACGCGCCGGCGCCGGCCCGCGGGTCCTCCCGCTTCTCGAGCACCGTGACCCGCCACCCCGCGCGTCCGAGCCGCTCGGCCAGGAACGCGCCCGCGAGGCCCGCCCCCACCACGACGACCTCCCCCCGTATCCCGGGCTCGGCCGCGCGACCCTCGCCTACGGGCCCGCCTCGCGCCGCGCCGCGCGCGCCCGGTGGAGGAGCACCACGTAGATGGCGTTGAAGAGGAAGATCGTCCCGTAGAGGAAGATGAAGAACCCGCGCTCCACCGTGTCGGTCCCGACCATGCCGCTCACCGACCATTCGGCCGCTCCCAGCGGCCGGGCCTGGAACTCGAAGTCGCGGTG
>DATLFF010000081.1:0-5295 GCA_035524915.1 Gemmatimonadota bacterium
GCGTGATCGCGAAGCTCTTCAGGAATCCGAGGATGTCGGTGAACCAGAGGTAGACGTACTTGACGTCGTTCTTCTCGACCTGCTTGAGGACCTGGTCCCGATCCATGCGCTTTCCCTCCCGGCCGAAGGTGTGACGGAATCGTGACGCACAAAAACAAAAAGACCGCGGCGAAGGTCAGGAACCCTCCACCCCGGTCTTTTGCACCCCGTGGTGTAACCCGGGATCTCCCGGGCCTGTAACGCTCGGATCCACCCCGCCCGCGGGGAGAAAAGATCACGGGACGGCGGGAAGCCCTAGTTACACTTCCTGGTGCCACAGGAATACAAAGACGCCGCGGTCGCGTCAAGCCCCCTTGCCGAGCCGGCCCGATCGGCTAGGGTGGAGCGGCGTGGAGCCGCGCTACGACCTCCGGAGCGACACCGTCACCCGCCCCTCGCCGGCCATGAAGCGGTCGATGATGGAGGCCCCGCTGGGCGACGACGTCCTGGGGGACGACCCCACGGTCCAGCGCCTGGAGGCGATGCTGGCCGAACGGCTGGGGAAGCAGGCCGCGCTGTTCTTCCCGAGCGGGACCCAGGCCAACCAGACGGCGATCCAGCTCCTGACCGAGCGGGGGACCGAGGCGCTGGTCGAGCGCCGGGCGCACGTCTTCAACTACGAGGCCGGGGCGCCAGCGGCGCTCTCCGGGGTCCAGCTCCACCCGATCGACACGCCGGACGGTGCGATCCGGGTGGCCGACCTGGAGGGCCGCGTCCGGCCACCCGACCCGCACTTCCCCCAGACCCGCCTGGTGTGTTTCGAGAACACCCACAACGGCCACGGCGGCCGTGTGTACCCCATCGAGGAGATGGAGGCGGCGTCGGCCTGGGCGCGGGAGAACGGGCTGAACGTCCACCTGGACGGGGCGCGGCTCTTCAACGCGGTGGTGGCGAGCGGGGTGCCCGCGGAGCGATGGGCGGCGTGCGCGGACACCGTGTCGATCTGCCTCTCGAAGGGGCTCGGCGCGCCGGTCGGGACCTGTCTGGCGGGTGAGGCCGAGACGATCGGCCGGGCCCGCTGGGTGCGGAAGCGCCTGGGGGGCGGGATGCGGCAGGTGGGGATCCTGGCCGCGGCGGGGATCTTCGCGCTCGAGCGGAACGTGGAGCGGCTCGCCGAGGACCACGCCGCGGCCCGGGAGATCGCCGGGGCGCTGGACGCCATGGAGGGCCTCGCGGTGGACCTCGAGAGCGTCCAGACCAACATCCTGCTCATTGAAACCGCGGCGGAGGGCCCGGTGGCGTCCGAGCTGGTGTCGGCGCTCGCCGAGCGGGGGGTGGACGTCCTGGCCGTAGGCCCTTCGACGATCCGCGCGGTGACCCATCTGGACGTGCCGGCAGACGCCGTGATCGAGGTGCCGCGGCGGTTCGCGGCGGCGCTGGAGGCGCTGGACGGAGGGGCGTAGGGGTGGGCGGCGCGGCCGGCCCGGGCTAGAAGCGGATCTCGCGCTTCATGCCGGGAAGCGGCACGTCCACCTCAACGGTCTCGCCCGCCGCCGCCTCGATCTCTAGCGCGGTCTCGGACGCGCGCAGGTCCGTTCCGGCCTCCACCACGACGCTCACCGCCCACGAGCCCGGCAGCACGCCATGGAAGCGGGCCCGGCCGCGGGCGTCGGTCTCGACGTCCAGCCGCCGGCCGCGCGCATCCCTCAGGGTCACGTGGGAGGCGATGGCGGGTTCGGCCGGGTCCCGAACGCCGTCCCCGTTCAGGTCGTGGAACGGGCGGATCTCGATCGAGGCGCTCCGCACGATGGGGATCTCCACCGGGCCGCCCTCGGTCGACAGCTCCGGCGCGGCCAGAGAGCGATCGTCCAGCGAAGTCACGTCCACCCGCAGACGGCCGCCGCCGCGCGGGGCCTCGGGGAACGTGAAGCGGCCGCTGCCGTCGGTGGTGGCCTCGAGCGCGCCGAGGCGGAGACGCACGCCGGGCAGGCCGCGTTCGCCGGTCCCGCGGCGGCCGTCGCCGTCGGTGTCCTCGAACACGAAGCCGGAGACCGCATCGTCCGGCCGGAAGGGCAGCAGCAGCCCGAAGCTCTGGCGGATGCCCACCGAGAACGACCACGGATCCCCGCCCGGCAAGGCGTCGCGGCGCTCGGCCCCCACCACGAGCGCGGTGGATCCGGTGGCGCGCCAAGCCACGCTGCCCCACCCCTCGGTGCGCGCCCCGTCGCCGGTGTCGCGGAGGTAGATCGCCCCGGTCAGGTCGACCGCGTCGAAGCGCAGCTGGCCGTCGGCGTGCGCCAGCAGAATCCCGTCGCGTCCGCCGTCCCGGTACCACGAGGCCCCGATTGCGGCGTAGCCGCGGGCCCCCGACCAGGGCAGGCGGGCGTGGAGCGCGATCGCGTCGGACTCCACGCCGTCGATCCGGGTGGTCCCGGCCTCGGCGCGCAGGTCGAGGCGCGCGGGCCCCGCCGGGAGGAACGCGGAGGCGGTGACCGAGCGCCGCTCGGTGGCCGCGACCCCCGCGTCCGTGCCGTCCGTCGCGCGGGCCTGGGCGCCGATCTCGAGCCGCACGTCGCGCTTGGCGTAGCGCAGGCCCAGCGAGCCCCCGCGGTAGGCGTCGGCGGACGCCCCGTCGATCGTCGGGAGCCGGCCCCAGTGGGCCGAGCCGGTCAGGCTCGTGCGGCCGAACAGCCGGCGCGAAGCGCCCGCCGCCAGCGCGTCGCCTCCGCCGGCGCCGGGCACGGATCCGGGAACCGTGCGGGCATGCAGGGACAGCGCCGTGCCCGGGGCGCGATAGGCGTAGCGGGCGGCCGCCGAGGGACCGCTGCGGACCGTGCCCTCGCCGTCCTCCAGCCGCACCAGGCCGGCCTCGGCGGTGAGCGAGTGGATGTCGTGGTAGGGGAGCGCCCAGCGCAGGCCGGCGGCCCGGATCCGCGGGCCGGAGCGGTCCATGCCGAACGTCCGCTCGGCGTCGGAGAAGACCGCCTCGATCTCGCCCCACGATGTGTCCAGCCCGGCTTGCGCGAGCCACTCGTGGCCGTCGCGCGGGAAAGTCCCGGCCACCGAGGGCCGGGCGGCCAGGATCTCGGCCGACATTCGCCCCCGCCGGGCGTTGACCCGCACCCCGCGGCCGGACATGACGCCGCCGGCCAGGGGGAGCGCGTGGGCCGACGTCTCGCCGAACACCGCGCGCCAGCGCGGGCGGCCGATCTCCAGCCGGATCTCGGACCCCCCGGCGTAGCGCCGGAAGGCGGCGGCCGTCCCGGCCGCGTCGGCGTCCCGCAGGGAGAGAGCGACATCGGTCCGGGGACCCAGCCCGCCGCGGGCCTCGATCGCCACCACGGGGCGGCGGGCGCCGTCGGACATCGTCCCGGCCGTGCCGAGGAAGATCGTGGCGGGAACGGACGCCAGACCGGCGGGCCCGCGAGGCCGGCCGACCAGAGCGATGACCCGGGCGCTCTCCCGGCTCTCCACACCCGCCGCGTGGATCGCGATCCGCCGGGTCTCGCCCGGCCGGGCTCGCGACGGCACTCGGAGCTTGAGGATCACCTCGGCGCTCTCGCCCGGGGCCAGCGTCACGGGTGCGGCATCCGCACCGGGCCACGTCCCGTCGGGCTCGATCGTCAGTCGGACCGTATCGGCCGCGTTCCCCTGGTTGGCCACCCGGGCTCGGACCTCGAGGGTCGCGTTCGCCGGCGTGGCGTCGGGCGGGTCGACCTCGAGGCGCAGCACCCGGCGGGCGGCCACGTCGATTCGCACGGCCCGCGACTCGCGGCTTCCGTCCGGCCACTCGATCTCGAGCGTACCCGCCACGAGCGGACCGGCGGTCTGCATCGGGTCGATCCACACGGCGAGCGGAACGCGCAGGGGGCCGCGCGCGGGCGCGCGGGTCTCTCCCTGGGCCGGCCCCAGGAGCCGGACCCCTTCCGCCGGGGCGAACCGGTGGCGGACAGCGAGTGCCCGGTCGAAGCCGGCCGGGGGCTCGATGGCGGGGACCACCGTGGCCACGCTCCCGGGCTCGATGCGCGGCGGTTCCTGGGCGTCAGCGGGTGTCGCCGCGAGGGCGACCGCGGCGGCGAGCGCAAGGCTCCACGAGGTTCTCATCAGTTCGCTATCACGCGGAACACGAGGGTGCCGGCGTAGTCGTTCGGCGAATCGGTCGCCCAATCGACCGCCATGGCGATCTCCACCTGGATCGTGGCGTCGCCGCTTCCGCTCGTGAGGAGCTGCTCTCCCGGCGTGGCCGAGCTCCAGCCGGCGCCGCCGGCCATCTGGTAGAGCAGGTCCCCTACGGGCTTTCCGAAGCCGAGGTCGGGGTCGTCGATGTGGACGTGGATGGCCCAGTTGCTTGTCCCCGGAACGTCGATCGAGAGCTGGACCGTCCCCTGGTACTGCACGTAGCCGAAGTCGAAGTCGGCCGCGCCGGGGATCGGCAGCGAGACCTGGGTCGGGTTGGCGAAGATGCTCCGGGACTGGGCTGCCGCATCGGCCGCGCCCGCCAGCAGGGCGGCGACGGTCAGGAGCAACGCAGCGATCGCGCGGGCGGCAGGATCAACCCTCATGTTCGAACATCGCCTGGCCCCCGGCCAGCCAGTCGACCCCGAAGTCGAGGATCGGCACGGCCAGGAGTTCGCCGGCCGGCAGGCCCGCCGGCAGGGGGAACCGCATCGTGCGGGTGTGGCCCGGAAGAACGCCGAAGGGCTCCACCCGGACGTTGCCCACGAGGCCGCCGTCGAGCGTGCGGAATTCCACCCGCCCCTCGGGCCGCAGGTGAGCATCCGCCAGGTTCTCGAACGAGAAGCGGATCACTCCGCCCGCGACCTCGACGTCGCGGACCCGGGCGTCGCGCTCAATGGTGGCCGGGGTGCCGTGGACCTGGATGGCGATCCGCCGGACGGCGCGCGCCGCTCCCGCCACGGGCTCGGGCCGGTGCTCGGCGTAGACCACCCCCCAGCACGCTTGCGCGCCCGGATCGAGCCGGACCCGCACCGTCGTCTCCGCGCCCGGATCGATGACCGCCTGATCGGGGGTCACCTCCAGCCGGCCGTGGCACGTCCGCGGGTGCTCGCCGAAGGGCCGGAATTCGTGCCCGCCAGTTTCGAACTGATCGAAGTCTCCAGGGAGGATGTGGACCTGGATCGCGGTGGGTCCTTCGTTGCGGACCGTCACCACGCGATCGGTGGCCTCGTCGAACGCGAGGAGGGTGGGGCGGGCCGAGAGCTGAGCCCGTGCCGCGCCGGGGAGCGCGAGCCACGCCAGCGCCAGGATCGCGCCGGCTGTCCGCGCCCGCCGGAGGTGCGGCCGGACGTTGGTGAA
>DATLFF010000082.1:0-5711 GCA_035524915.1 Gemmatimonadota bacterium
TGGCCGAGCGGGTCGGCGCCCCGGTGCCCACTCTCCTCGCGGCGCTCACGCGGCTCGAGCTCCTCGGTGTCGTCCGGGTCGATCCGGGCCCGATCTACCGCCGCGCGGCGGTAATCGCGGCGGACTCCGGCCGCAAACGGAAGTAGGATCACCGGATGACCACGGAGACCGCCGCGCCGCTCCACCTCTACGTGCACGTCCCCTTCTGCGCCCGCAAGTGCCCCTACTGCCACTTCTACAACCTGGGTCACGACGACGCGCGCGAGGCGGTTTTCCTCGACGCGATCGAGCGGGAGATGGCGGGGTGGCGCGCGCGCGGGGCCTTCGACGGCGGGCGGCTGGAAACCCTCTACTGGGGCGGGGGCACGCCGTCGATGCTGACGGCCGCGGGCTTCGAGCGCCTGGCCGGCCTCTGCCTCGCAGTCGCCCCGGCGGCGGCCGACCTCGAGTGGACGCTGGAGGTGAATCCCGACGACGCCGGGGCCGAGCGCTTCGGCCGGTGGCGGGCGTGGGGCGTCGACCGGGTCTCGATCGGAGCGCAGTCGTTCGATCCGGGCCGGCTGGCGTTTCTCGGCCGGACCCACGGCCCCCGGCGGGCGATCGACGCGGTGCGGGGCGCCGCCGAGGCCGGCTTCCGCAGCGTCTCGATCGACCTCATGTTCAACCTGGCGGCGGCCGATCCCGTTGCGCGGCGCCGGGCGTGGGCCCGGGACCTGGCGACCGCGCTGGCGCTCCCCATCCACCACCTCTCCCTCTACGGCCTCACGATCGAGCCCGGAACCGCCTTCGCCGCCCGGACCGGCGCGGGCGCCACGCTGACCGTGCCGGACCCGGCCTACGCCGCCGAGTACCGGGCCGCGCGGCGGGCCGCGGAGCGGGCCGGATTCGAGCACTACGAGATCTCGTCCTTCGCCCGGCCGGGTCACCGCTCGCGCCACAACTCGGCGTACTGGAGCGGGGCCCGCTACCTCGGCCTCGGACCCTCGGCCCACTCGTTCGACGGCCGTCGGCGCTGGGCGAACTCGGCCTCCCTCACCGAGTGGGCCGAGGCGCTCGCCGTGGGCGGAGATCCGCGGGAGTTCGTGGAGACGCTGGGGCCCGACGAGCGGGCGATCGAGACCCTGTACCTGGGGCTCCGGACCCGCGAGGGCGCCCCCGCCGGCCACCCCCTCCTGGCCGCCCCGGCCGCACGGTCCGTCGTGGACGCCCTGCGGGAGGAGGGTCTGCTCCGCCGGGTGGGCGGCCGGATCGCCTGCACCGAGGCGGGGTATCTGGTGCTCGACGCGCTGCTCGAACGGCTGGTGGGTCCGCCGGGTCCGCCTACCGGTAGGATTGACAAGGTTTTGCAGGCCCGATAACGTCCATGATCGCCATGTTCGACCCCGACCTCACGACCCGCGAGCGCGACGTGCTCGAGGCGGTCATCCGCACCTTCGTGGACACGGCCGCCCCGGCCGGCTCCCGGACGGTGGCGCGGCGCTTCGACCTGGGGGTCAGCCCGGCCACGGTCCGCAACACCATGAGCGATCTCACCGACAAGGGGTACCTGTCCCAGCCCCACCCGAGCGCCGGCCGGATGCCGACCGACAAGGCGTATCGCTACTACGTGGATCTCCTGATGCGGGTGGAGTCGATCACGCCGGACGAAGTCGCGCGGCTGGAGCGGAGCCTGGAGTCGACCCGGGTGGCCGAGGAGGAGCTGCTGGCGAGAGCGGTCCAGGCGCTGTCGGTCGTCAGCCGGGAGCTCGGCGTGGCGCTGGCGCCCCGGGTGGACCAGGCGGTGCTCGAGAAGATCGAGCTGCTGGCGGTCTCGACCGAGCGGACGCTGCTGGTGCTGGCGATGCGCTCGGGCCCGGTGCGGACGATCTTCGTCGAGGGCAGCCGCACGACGTCGGAGGACTCCCTGTCCGCCGCGGCCGGATGGCTCAACGAGCGGCTGGCCGGCCTGTCGTTGAGCGAGATCCGGGAAACCTACCGGGACCGCCTCGCCGACGCGCCGCCGGAGCACGCCGCGCTGCTGAACATCTTCCTGGAGCGGGGCGAGAGCTTCTTCGCCGATCGGCCGGCGACGGAGACCGTCGTGCTCGGACCCGCGTCGGGCCTGGCGGCCCAGCCCGAGTTCGCCGACCGTGACCGTATGCGGAACCTGCTCGAGCTCACCGAGCGGCGGGACGTCCTGGCCGGCGCGCTGCGGCAGCGGTCGGCCGACGGGATCGTCATCTCGATCGGCGGGGAGCACGAGGCGCCACCGCTCATCGACTTCTCCATGGTCACGACCGAGTACGAGATGGGGGGTACGCGAGGGACGATCGGCGTGATCGGTCCCACCCGGATGCCGTACGACCGGGTGGTCGCGATGGTCGAATACACCGCCCGTCTCCTCACTTCCGTGCCCGGACCTCGATAGGTATGCCCCCGCGCGATTTCTACGAGGTGCTCGGGATTCCCCGGGATGCCGACGCCGAAGGCGTGAAGCGCGCCTACCGTCGCCTGGCCATGCAGTACCATCCCGATCGCAACCCGGACGATCCCGAGGCCGGGGACAGGTTCCGCGAGGCCACCGAGGCGTACGAGATCCTGCGGGACCCCGAGCAGCGGGCGCGCTACGACCAGTTCGGCCACGCGGGGTTGAAGGGCGGCTTCGCCGGCGGAGGGTTCGAGGAGTTCGACCTTTCCGACGCCCTGCGGGCCTTCATGCGGGACTTCGGCGGGCTCGAGGACCTGTTCGGCCGCGGCCGCGCTCGCGGCGGGCGCTCGCGCGGGCCGCTCCGCGGCAGCGATGTCCAGATGCGGCTCAGGATCTCGCTGGAGGACGTGGCGACGGGGGTCGAGAAGTCACTCCGCGCCAAGCTCCTGCAGCGGTGCAAAGCGTGCAAAGGGAAGGGGAGCGCCTCGGGCGAGCCCGCTCGCTGCCCGACGTGCGCCGGGCGAGGCGAGATCCAGCAGGCCCAACGCTCCATCTTCGGCCAGTTCGTGAGCGTGCGATCCTGCCCGCGCTGCCACGGGGAGGGCACGGTGGTCACCGACCCGTGCCGCGAGTGCGGCGGCGAGGGCCGGGTGCGCGAGGACAAGCGGATCAAGGTCCGGATCCCGGCCGGGGTGGAGACCGGCAACTACCTGACTCTGCGCGGCGAGGGGAACGCCGGTCCTCGCGGCGGTCCGCGCGGCGACCTGCTGATCGTGATCGAGGTGGAGCCCCATCCGGTGTTCGAGCGCGCCGGGGACCACGTGTCGATGGAGCTGGTCGTCTCGTTCCCGGAGGCCGCCCTGGGCTCCGAGCGCGAGATCCCGACCCTCGAGGGGACGGCCCCGCTCGAGATCCCGGCCGGCACCCAGTCGGGCGACGTCCTCCGGCTGGCCGGAATGGGGATTCCCCCCCTGGCCGGCGGGCGGCGGGGCGATCAGCTGATCCACGTTGCCGTCTGGATTCCGACCCGGCTCTCGGCCGGGGAGCAGGCCCGGCTGGAGGAGCTGGCCGACTCTCCGAACTTCGTCCCTCCCGAGGGCGAGCGGGGCCTCTGGAAGAAGGTGAAGGAAGCCTTCGCGGGCTAGGAGCATGCCCACGGTTCCCGCCGGCTGGCGCGAGCTCGAGGTCCGCGCGCCCGCGGCCGAGGAGGAGCGCGTCGTGGCGGCCCTCGACCTGGCCGGCAGCCGCGGGTCGTGGACACCCGCCGCCGGCGTCGTCCGCGGCTACTTCGACGCGGACGAGGCCGCTCCGGACGTAGCGTTCCGCCGCGCGTGGGCCGCGCTCGCCGGCGATCCGGACCGGTTCGACCTGCGGCTGGTCGACGTGCCCCCCACCGACTGGACGGCTCCGTACCGCGCCGCCGCCCGACCCGTCGCGGCGACCGCCCGGCTCTGGGTGGCCCCGCCCGATGCGGCGGCCCCGGAGGAGGGCTGGCCGGCGGACGCGGTCGTGGTGCGGATCCAGCCGGGCGCCGGCTTCGGCACCGGCGGCCACGCCACCACCCGCGCCCTCCTCGCCTGGCTCGACTCCGAGCCCGGCGCGGACACGGTCCTGGACGTGGGCACGGGGAGCGGCGTCCTCGCGATCGCGGCGGCGCTTCTCGGGACGCGCCATGCCGTCGGCCTCGATCCCGATCTCGACGCGCTCGCCAACGCGGCCGAGAACCGGCGCTCCAACCGGGTCGAGAATCGAGTGGCGCTGGTCGCCGGAACGGTCGACGCGCTCCGCGGGGACGCGCGCTTCGATCGCGTGCTGGCGAACCTCGACGCGGCCACGCTCGACCGCCTTCTCCCCGACCTCGCCTCGGCGTGCGCACAGGGGGGCCGCGTGGGCGTGGCGGGCCTGCTGGCGGCGGAGCGCGACGCATGCCTCGATCGCGCCCGGGCTGCGGGCCTCGTCCTGCTGGACGAGCGGACCGAGCCCGACCCCGCGCTCGGTGACGCATGGTGGAGCGGCTGGCTCGCCCCGGTGGCGGTGACGCCAAGCGCCACCTCGCGGTAAGATTCTCTCCATGATCCCGTTCCCCGGCCCCCGCTGGTGCCTGACTCCCGACGCCATGGCTGCCGTCGACCGCGCCGCGATCGTCGCGGGGCTCCCCGGCTCCGCCCTCATGGAGAGCGCCGGCCGCGGGGTGGCCGAGTTCGTCCTCGATCGCCGGCCGGAACGGGTAGTGGTCCTCGCGGGCGGCGGGAGCAACGGCGGGGACGGCTTCGTGGCCGCGCGCCACCTGGCGGCCGCGGGTGTCGCCGTGGAGATTGCGCTCTTCGCCGACCCCGACGAGCTCCGCGGGGACGCCGCCGGTATGTGGCGGGCGCTGGAGTCCGCGCGGCTCCCGGCGCGGCGCGTAGCGGACCCCGAGGCGGCCCGCGCCGCCATCGGCGCCGCATCGACGGCGGGGGTCGTGATCGACGCACTCCTCGGCACCGGTCTCTCGGGCGAAGTGCGGGAGCCCATCCGGGCGGCGGTCGAGGCGCTGGCGCACCTCGACGTCCCGGTGGTCTCGGTGGACATCCCGTCCGGAGTCTCGGGGGCGACCGGCGAGATCCTCGGGGCTGCCGTCCAGGCGGACGCCACCGTCACGTTCGGCTTCCCGAAGCCCGGGCTCTTCCTGCGCGAGGGGCCGGAGCGCGCGGGGCGGCTGGTTGTCGTCGGGCTCGGCTACCCGCCCGTCGCGCTGGCGGCGGCCGGGGCCGACCCGCTGGAGTGGGTCGGACTCCTCGAGGCCGAGCGAGCGTTGCCGCCCCGCCGGCACGACCTCCACAAGGGGGATGCGGGCCGGCTGCTGCTCCTCGCCGGCTCCGCGCGCTACCCCGGGGCGGCGATCCTCTCGGCCGGGGCCGCGCTGAGAAGCGGCGCGGGTCTCGTCGTGGTCGCCACCCCGGCCGGTGTCGCGGCCGCGCTCCGGGACCGATACCCGGAAGCGATCGTGGTGGAGCTGCCGGAGCGGCGGTCGGGGGGACTGGCTCCGCAAGCCGCGGAGCGGGTGGCGGAGGCCGCGGGGAAAGCCGACGCGCTGGCGCTCGGGCCCGGACTCACGACCGACGCCGGGGTCCGGGAGGCGGTCGAAGCCGCGCTCTCGGGCGGCGCGCCGGCCGTCGTCGACGCCGACGCCCTGAACGTCCTGGCTGCGGATCCCGCGCCCGTCCGGCGCGCCCCGGCCACGTTCCTGACGCCGCACCCGGGCGAGCTCGGCCGCTGGCTGGACCGCCCCGCCGCCGAAGTGGACGCGGACCGCGTGGAGGCC